>JAUIJO010000296.1 GCA_030431185.1 Gammaproteobacteria bacterium
GCCCTTCTGGTTGGCAATGGCGATGATGCGGGCCATGCGGCTGATTCCCCTGGCGCGAGCGCCTGCTGTGCGGATGGCGCCCCTGGAGGCGTTTGGATGGTGGGATCGACGGCATTCCGTGCCCCGCGCGACGCGACGCCGATATCCTGGCCCGTACGCGATCCGGACTGGGGATTATGCCCGCCTCGACCCCTCAGTCCCAGCTTGCCACGGGAATCGGCGCGGTTCGATGCCCCGGTCAGCCTGAACCCGGCGCGCGGGCGACGACCACCAGATGCCGTTCAGCCGCCAGCCCCGGCACCGCCAGGCGGTGCCGGGCGTGCACCGTCCAGCCATCGGGCAGGGCGGCGATTTCCTCGACCGGGTCGGCGCCCTTCATCGCCAGCAACCGTCCGTCGGGACCGAGCAGGTGGCCGCCCAGTTCCAGGATGAGGGGCAGCGTGGCCAGGGCGCGTGCGGTGATCGCGTCGAACGCGCCCGGCTCGGCGACCGCCTCGATCCGCGCCTCCAGCACCCGCACCCGCGGCGCCAGGTCCAGTTTGCGCACCGCTTCGCGCAGGAAGCGCGCCTTCTTGCCATTGCTCTCCACCAGGGCCACCTTCAGGCCGGGCTTGGCGATCGCCAGCGGAATGCCCGGCAGGCCCGGGCCGGTGCCGAGGTCGGCCAGTTCGCCGCCGCGCGCGGCCAGCGCGTCCACGTACGGATGCATCGCCAGCGAATCGAGCAGGTGCTTGACCAGCATTTCGCCCGGATCGCGGATCGCGGTGAGGTTGTAGGTGCGGTTCCAGCGCACCAGCAGCGCCAGGTAGTCGAGCAGCGGCACGGCAAGCGCGGGCTCGAGCGAGAGCGCGTCGAGGCCGGCTTCCAGGCGCGGGCGCAGGTCGGGGGGCAGGGAATCGGGGGCGCTCATTCGGGGGTGGGCAACGTGCGGAATACAGGACGGGGTCGCGGCGGTGGCGACGGAACCGTTGCACGATACCGCCTCGGCGCCGCCAGGCCACGCCATGATCGCGCGATTCCCGGATCCGGGCGGTGGCAGGCCCGCTCAGGCACCCCCGGGGCGCCAGGCCAGGGCGCCCAGGTAGCCCGGCGCGGGACGCAGGGCCTGGAGCGCCCAGTCGCCGGGCGCGCCCAGGTCGGGGTGGCACTCGACCAGGCGCAGGCCTTCCGGGCCGTCGACGAAGGCCAGCCGGTCCAGGCCGAACGCCAGGCCGCGTCCGTGCGCCTTGAGCACCGCTTCCTTGGCGCACCACAACCGCAGGAACGCCTGCTCGCGCGCCAGCGGATCGGCGAGCCTCGCCAGCCAGTCGTGCTCGGGCGGCGTGAAATAGCGCTTCGCCAGTTCCAGCGCGCGCGGCCGCGGCCGTTGCCACTCCAGGTCGACGCCCACCCGGGCACCGCCGTCCGCGAGGGCGACCAGCAGGCCCTGGCCGCTGTGGCTCCAGTTGATGTCGTGCCGCTCGAACGGGGCGTCGATGTGCGGCCGGCGCCAGGCATCCCGTCGCAGGGGCAGGGCCTCCGCGGACGTCTGCAGTTGCGCGGCCAGCCAGGCGCGGGCCTGTGCTTCGGCCGGCACCGCGGCCTCGCGCGGCAACCAGCCCCAGCGCACCGGGGACGACGGCGATGTCATGGATTCAGTCTCTCTGTTCAGCCACCGGATGTGCCCGATTTGGTGCCGGGCCCATGCCCCAGCGTAAGCTACGCGACAGGGGAAGCGGCCGCGCCGCGCCGGGACCACGGGATGATGTCAGCCGTAATCAACGCCACGACCGCCGCGGATGGCCCACCGCGCACCGCGCTGGTGGCCGGCGATGCCTCGCAGGCGATCGCCTTCCACGCGGGCGGAAGCGTCTGTCGCGCGCGCTTCCAGCGCCAGGTGCTGGCGCTGGCCGAGCGCCTGCCCTCGGCGCCCCATGCGATCAACCTGTGCGAGGACCGCTACCGCTTCCTCGTCGCGTTCTGCGCCGCCCTCGTCCGCGGCCAGGTCACCCTGCTGCCACCCGCCCGCGCCCCGGCGGTCATCGAGGACATCCGGCGCCGCCACCCCGACAGCCACGTCCTCGACGACGTCGCGCTCGGCGAGCTGGCGGAACGGGACGGCGCGCTGCCCCTGATCGCTTCGTCGTCGACGGTCGCGATCGGCTTCACGTCGGGCAGCACCGGCCACCCCCGGGCCAACCCCAAGACATGGGGCGGTTTCCGCACCAGCAGCGCGCAGAACCTGGCGGCGCTGGCAGGCCTGGTGGATGGCGATGCGATCATCCCGCTGGTCGCGACGGTGCCGCCGCAGCACATGTATGGCATGGAGATGTCGGTGCTGCTGCCCCTGTTCGGACCGGTCGCCGTGCACACGGCCAAGCCGTTCTTCCCGGGCGACGTGGCCCGCGCCCTGGACGAGGCCGAACGCCCGCCGCTACTGGTCACCACGCCCGTGCATCTGCGGGCACTGCTCGAATCGGGCATCGCGCTGCCCGCCCTGGCGGGCATCGTGACCGCGACGGCGCCCTTGCCGGTCGCCCTGGCGCGATCGGCGGAACAGCGCTTCGCCACCGAGGTGCGCGAGTTGTTCGGCTCCACCGAGACCTGCGTGATCGCACGGCGACGCACCGCCGTCGACGAGGCCTGGACGCCCTTGCCCGGGGTGCGCCTGCAGCCGCAGCCCGACGGCACCCTGGTCGAGGCGCCGCACCTGCCCGGGCCGGTCGCGCTGGCCGACCTGATGCAGTTGCGTGGCGAAGGCTTCGTCCTGCACGGACGCAGCAGCGACCTGCTCGAGATCGCGGGCAAGCGCGCCTCGCTGGGCGACCTGACCCGCAAGCTGCTCGCCATCCCGGGCGTCGAGGACGGCGTGGTGTTCCAGCTCGACGAGGCCGACGCGGCCGGCGTCCGCCGGGTCGGCGCCCTC
>JAUIJO010000297.1 GCA_030431185.1 Gammaproteobacteria bacterium
CCGGGCGGATCGCGCCGACGTAATTCCCCAGGTGGGGCGTGCCCGAGGTGGTGATGCCGGTCAGGACACGGGTGGGGCGCGGGGAGGACTGGGCTGGCATGGGACGGGAGCACCTGCGAAACGACGTTGCAGTTTACCGGAGCGCGGCGAATGCGTTGCCAACCCCGTTGCCGGCGGCCATGCGTTGGAGGCCATATGTCCCCCCGGAGATCGACCATGCAATGCTCGCCCCCGTCCGCCCTGCAGGCGGCCGCCCTGGTGCTCGCCACGGCCCTGCTCGTCCATGCACCCGCCCGTGCGGGGCAGCGCGGCATCGCCCCTCCAACCGGTCAGCCGGTGCGACTTTCGATCGTCGACGAGGATGCCGGCGACCGCCTGCTGCAGGCCTGGCCCGATGGCCATCGGCGATGGATCGCCGGCACGCCGGGGCATCGCTACGCGGTGCGCATGACCAATACTTCCGACCGCCGCGTGCTGGTGGTCCTGTCGGTCGACGGCGTCAATGCGATCAGCGGCGAGACCGCGCATCCGTCGCAGACGGGTTACGTGCTCGGCCCGTGGCAGACCGTCAGCATCGACGGCTGGCGCAAGTCCATGTCGGACGTCGCCCGCTTCGTGTTCACCGACCACGCCGATGCCTATGCGTCGCGCACCGGCCGCCCCGCGAACGTGGGGGTCATCGGCATCGCCGTCTTCGACGAGGCCAGGCCGCGCCTGGAAGCACGACCGCTGATCGATCGCGCCGTCGGGAAGGCATCGCGCGCGGAAGCCGCGCCCGCCGCGGAGGAAGCCGAGGCGCAGACGCTCGGGACAGGGCACGGCGAACGCGCCTGGTCGCCGGCGTCGCGGACCCACTTCACACGGGCCTCGTCAACGCCCATGCAGGTCACCGAACTGCGCTACGAGGCGCAACACCGGCTGGTCGCGATGGGCATCATCCCGCGCCATCCGCACGCAACGCCCGAACCGCGCGCGTTTCCCACGGGCTTCGTCGCCGACCCGCCGCGCTGGCGTTGAGCCGGGCGCGGGCGGGACACCGTAGGGTCCCGGGCATGCGCCTTCCCCGGGATGACAGGGGCGCACGAACGAAACGGGCCGGCGCAAGGCCGGCCCGTTGTTTCGAGAACCATTGCGGCGACCCGTCCGGGTCGCGGCACCGGCGGATCAGTGCAGGCTCTTCTCGAATTCGCTCACTTCGCGTTCGGCGCGCTCGCGCTCCCAGCCATACTGCTCCTGCAGCTTGCCTGCGAGGTACTCGGAGTTGCCCTCGGAGACATCGAATACGTCATCGGTCAGATCGCCCCATTTCGCCTGGGCCTGGCCTTTGATCTGCGTCCACTTGCCGGCAATGATGTCCTTGTTCATATGATGGTTCCTCTGCTTGTTTTCGTGGGGAAGCGGTCCTCGTCAACCGCAGGGACAGCATCGCAATCGCGGCGTTCGGATCGAATCAGGATTTGGTTACGCGTCGCTTGACCTCCGTGAACCCCGGGCAACGGTTCAGTCCCCGCTTCACCACCTGCCGACACACATCGTGCGCCAGGGTTTTGCGCACGCTCTCCAGGTCATCGCCACGACGCGCCATCCTCGCCACACGCCGCAACGATCGAAGCGCATTGCACGCGGGTCGCGCAGGCCCAGGCTGCGTCGGGCGCCACGGGGTGGGCCGGACCGAAGGTGGCTCCGGTCAGTCGAAGCCGGATCAACCACTCGTTGCTCCAGGACCCACGACACGGGTTTTGCTTCGCGCTACCCATCCTACGAAGCCAAGGGCGGGATCCCGGCACTCGCGGGACTGGCAGGTTCTGGAGCCGCGCACCGGACGACGGCCATGAAAAAGGCCGGGCAAGCCCGGCCTCTTCCATCGCCTCCGTCACCCCTGGGGGACAGACGTCAGCGGCATGTTGCGCTCGGAATCAGCACTTGCCGTCCTTGCAATCCTCGGCCTTGTCCTCGACCTTCTCGCCGACGTCCTGCACGTCCTTGCCGGCACCGGCCACGGTGTTGCAGGCGCTCAGGAAGGTCATCGAATACATGGCAAGCAGCATCAGTGCAGTCAAACGTTTCATGTCGCGACTCCTCGTGGATGGTGTTTCGTCCGCATGCGACTGCATGCTTGGGCGCTATCCCACGACAGAGCCCATCGCGGCCATGTGAAAACCCGGCGTGGCGATGACCCACCGTTCAGGTTCGAGGGCCCCCGCCAGGCCCGCGCGCTCAGTCGCGCATCAGCGTGGACTTGCCGAACAGGCTCTCCACCAGGTCCACCGACAGCTCGCCGGTGACGTTGCGCGTGTCGATCACGGGGTTGAGCTCGACGATGTCCAGCGAGGCCAGGCGGCCGCTGTCGGCGATCATCTCCATCACCAGCTGCGCTTCACGGTAGTTGGGACCACCGGGCACGGTCGTGCCGACGCCCGGGGCGATGCTCGGGTCGAGGAAGTCGACGTCGAAACTGACGTGCAGGTGGGTGTCGTCGTCCATGTCGGCCAGCGCGGCCTCCATGGTCCGCTTCATGCCCATCTCGTCGATGTAGCGCATGTCGTAGACCTCCAGCCCATGCTCCTTCACCAGGCGCTTCTCGCCCTGGTCGACGGAACGGATGCCGATCTGGCGCACGACGTCCGCGCTGATCGCCGGGCCGTCGCCGGCCAGGTGGGTGAGTTCGCGCGGGCCGATGCCGCACAGGCATGCCACCGGCATGCCGTGGATGTTGCCCGAGGGCGTCACCTGGCTGGTGTTGAAGTCGGCATGCGCGTCGAGCCACAGCACGCGCAGCTTCTTGCCGGTCTCGCGGCAGAACCGGGCCACGCCGGTGATCGAGCCCAGCCCGAGGCAATGGTCGCCACCCAGCAGGATGGGCATGCGGCCGCCCTTCAGCTCGGCGTACACCGCGTCCATGAC
>JAUIJO010000044.1 GCA_030431185.1 Gammaproteobacteria bacterium
CTGACGAAGGGGTAAGGACCATGAAGACGCAGTTCTGGCTGCCCGGCCTGTCGCTGGCCGTCGTGCTGGCTTCCACGCCGGCGTCCGCGGGCGTGCTCGATCCGGATTGCACGCCCGCCAAGGCCGCCAAGAGTGCCGCGACCAAGGCGACGGTGGGGGTGGGCGGTCGGTGCGATGCCAAGGAAACCCTCAAGGACACCGCCGACGACGCCCTCGACCTGGACCTGGACGCGGACGACGCGAAGGACAAGCTGGATGATGTCCGCGACAAGGCGGACGACGCGCACGACAAGGTCGACGATGCCGTCCGCGACCGCGGCGATCGCGACGACTGAGGTCGCGGAGCGCCCCCCCGCGCACCGGCCCGGCTGCGTCGACCGGCATCGACAAGCCCGCGGCGGCCCTGCAAAGTAGCGGGGCCGGCGACCCGCTCGCGCGTCCTGGCGTTACCTTCCTCGATCCGGCAATGGACGTTCAATGACTGAAGAGACGCTCGGCATGACCAGCCATCGCCCCTACCTCCTGCGGGCGCTGTATGAGTGGATCGCCGACAACGACATGACCCCCCACCTGCTGGTGGACGCCACCCGCCAGGGGGTCAGGGTGCCCTCGCATGCGGTGAGCGAGGGCAAGATCGTGCTCAACATCGCCCAGCGGGCGGTATCGCGCCTGGAGATGGGCAACGACCTGATCGAATTCAGCGCGCGCTTCGGCGGCGTGAGCCAGGCCGTGTCCGTGCCCGTCAGCGCGGTGCTGGCGATCTATTCGCGCGAGACCGGGCAGGGCATGGCACTGCCGGACGACTCGGCAATGGCCGGATCGGGGAACGACGCAGGGGCGGCGGATGCGCCGGGCGATGAGCCCCAGGGCGCGCCGTCTCCCGCCCTCAGTGCCGTGCCCAGCGAGCGCGACCCCGGCGACGATGGGGATGGCGACGACGACGGCCCACCAGCCGGGCCCCGTCGGACTGGCCACCTGCGCGTGGTCAAGTAAGCCCCGCAAACGCCGGGGCGAGGCCGGATCAGTGCGTCGTCGTCCGGCCTTCGGGCAGAGGCGGGCCGCTGAACACGACCAGGCGCTCGCCGCGCAGGACCATCCGGCCGGTACGCCGGTCCTCCCCGTCGATCGAATAGTCGAAACGGAAGCTGCGCTCCAGGCCCAGCCGGCCGTCCTCGTGGCGGCACAGGCGCAGCCGGTCGGCATGGACCGTCTGGTCGAGCCATTGCACGCCGGCGCTCCGGCAGGCCTCCCGCCCGAGGCGTTCGGCCTGTTCGGCGGCCGCGCGGGCCGCGTTCCACCAGGCATAGCCCATGGCGCCGAGCAGCATCAGCAGGATGGTGGTAGGCATGGGGATCCGGGTCAGTGCGGCGGGGGGCCGAGTTTGAGGGACAGGTCGATCGCGTGGACGTGCTTGGTCAGCCCACCGATGGAAATGAAGTCCACCCCATCCTCGGCGATCGCCCGCAGGCCCGCGAGGTCCACGCCCCCGGACACTTCCAGCGGGATCGTGCCGCCGTGGGGCGGAGAACGGGCGATCTCGACCGCGTCGCGGCGCATGCCGGCGTCGAAGTCGTCGATCAGGATGCGGTCGCAGCCCGCCTCGAGCGCCTCGCGCAGTTGCGCCAGTGACTCCACTTCGACGATCAGGGGCAGCGAGGGGTGCATCAGGCGGGCGCCGCGGATCGCCGCGGTCAACGAGCCGGCTGCGCGGACATGGTTTTCCTTCAGCATGACCTGGTCGTAGAGGCCCATGCGGTGGTTCGTGCCGCCGCCCACCCGCACCGCGTACTTCTGGGCCTGCCGCAGGCCGGGCAGGGTCTTGCGCGTATCGAGGATGCGCGTGCCGGTGCCCCGCACGGCGTCCACGTGGGCGGCGGTCAGGGTCGCGGTGCCGCTGAGGGTCTGGAGGAAGTTCAGGGACGCGCGCTCGGCGCTGACCAGCGCGCGGTTGCGTCCCTGCAGGATCGCCAGCACGCTGCCGGCGGCGACGCGGTCGCCCTCGTCGACGCGCCAGTCGATGCGCACCGCCGGGTCGAGGGCCCGGTGGCAGGCATCGAACCAGGGGCGTCCACAGATCACCGCGTCCTCCTTGCACAACAGATAGGCACTGTCGGGCGCGTCGGGCAACAGGGCGGCGGTGACGTCGCCGCTGCCGATGTCCTCGGCCAAGGCGTCGGCCACGTCGGCGCGTACGGCCTCGGCGGGCGGCGGCGCGGCGTCGCCCGCGTTCATGCCGCGCCGAAGCCTTCGATGCCGTGGGTCGCGATCGCATCCTCGGCAAGCAGCACCGGGATTCCATCGTCCACGCGATACACGGTCCGGCGATCGCGCGTGACCAGGGCCTGCTGGAGGGGCGCGGCCTGGGTGTTGCCGTCGCCGCGCACGGCCGTGCCGGCCTCGATGGCGGCGTTCACGGCCTTGAGGCCGGCGTCGTCGAGGATCGAGAGGGGCTGGCGGGTGGTCGGGCAGACCAGGAGGTCGAGCAGCTTGCGGTCCATGGCTTCACGTCGGTTCGGGAGGGAAAACGCCGGTACGGCCCACTGAACTACTCTGGTCGTGCCAACCGGCCTAGAATACCGTTTTGACGTTGGGCCAAGCCATGACTGATAGCAAGGCCGCGACCGATGCCCCGCCGCTGGTGGGCATCGTGATGGGGTCGCGTTCGGACTGGGAAACCATGCAGCACGCCGCCGCGAAGCTCGAAGCGCTGGGCGTGCCGCACGAAGTGCGCGTGGTGTCGGCGCACCGGACCCCGGACGTGTTGTTCGAATACGCCGCGTCCGCGCAGTCGCGCGGCCTGCGCGCGATCATCGCCGGGGCCGGTGGCGCCGCCCACCTGCCGGGCATGCTGGCCGCCAAGACGCCCGTGCCCGTGCTGGGCGTGCCGGTGCAGAGCAAGGCGCTCAACGGCATGGATTCGCTGCTGTCGATCGTGCAGATGCCCGCGGGCATCCCCGTGGCGACGTTCGCGATCGGCAACGCCGGCGCGTCCAATGCCGCGCTGTTCGCCGCCGCGATGCTGGCGCCCGGGGAACGCGCCATCGGCGAGGCCCTCGATGCCTTCCGGCGCAAGCAGACCGACGACGTGGCCCGCAACGACGATCCGCGCCAATGAGCCCGGCCGACAAGACGACCGTCGGAATCCTCGGTGGCGGCCAGCTGGCCCGCATGATGGCGCTGGCCGGTGCACCGCTGGGCCTGCGCTTCAAGGTGATGGACACCTCGGCGGAGGCCTGCGCCGGGCAGTTCGCGCCGATGGTGGTGGGCGACTATCGCGATGAATCCACCCTCGCCGAGTTCGCGTCCAGCGTCGATGTCGCCACCTTCGACTTCGAGAACGTCCCCGCGGAGTCGGCGCAATGGCTGGCCGAACGCATCCCGGTATTCCCCAGCCCGCGCGCGCTGGCGGTGGCGCAGGACCGGCTGGCCGAGAAGACCCTGTTCCGCGAGCTCGGGATCCCGGTCCCGGACTTCGCCACGGTGGAGACCCGCACGGGCCTGGACGAGGCAATGGAACGGGTGGGGACGCCCTGCATCCTCAAGACGCGGCGGCTGGGCTACGACGGCAAGGGCCAGTTCCGCATCCGTTCGCTCGCCGACGCCGATGCGGCGTGGGCCGCGCTGGGCGAGCAGGCGGGCACGGTCGGCCTCATCCTGGAGGGCTTCGTCGCCTTCGACCGCGAATTGTCGGTGGTCGCGGTGCGCGGCCGCGACGGCGAATTCCAGACCTGGCCCCTGACCGAGAACTGGCATGTCGATGGCGTGCTGTCGGCCAGCCTGGCCCCCGCGGTGGCCGACGACGTGCTGGTCGCCACGGCGGTGGAGTACGCGCGTGCGCTGGCCGAGTCGCTGGACTATGTCGGCGTGTTCGCGCTCGAACTGTTCAGCCGGGATGGCGAGTTGCTGGCCAACGAGCTGGCGCCGCGCGTGCACAATTCCGGCCATTGGAGCATCGAGGGCAGCGAGACCAGCCAGTTCCAGAACCATCTCCGGGCCGTCCTGGGCCTGCCGCTGGGCGATACGCGCATGGTCGGCCACGCCTGCATGCTCAACTGGATCGGCGCCATGCCCGATGCCCGTCCCGTGCTGGACGAGTCCGGGGGGCACTGGCACGACTACGGCAAGTCGGCGCGCGAAGGCCGAAAGGTCGGCCACGCCACGGTACGCGCCGACTCAATGGCCGAGCTGGCGCATGCCCTCGAGCGCATCGGCCAGGCGCTCTCGCGGGAAGCGCAGGTCGCGCCGGTGCGGGCGCGATTGGGCGTCTGAAGCCTCCTTTCCGTCCGTTCCCGGCACTTGAACAGGAACGGCCGGGTTGCCCCGGCCGTCCTGGTATCCGTCATGCGTCGCGCGCTTACTTCATCTGCGAGGCGACGAACTCCCAGTTGACCAGGTTCCAGAAGGCTTCCAGGTACTTCGGGCGGGCATTGCGGTAGTCGATGTAGTACGCGTGTTCCCACACGTCGCAGGTCATCAGCGGGGTGTCGTCGCCGGTCAACGGCGTGGCGGCGTTGGAGGTGCTGACCAGGGCGACCGACCCGTCGGCGCGCTGCACCAGCCAGGCCCAGCCCGACCCGAAGGTGCCGACGGCGGTCTTGGTGAACTCTTCCTTGAAGGTGGAGAAATCACCGAAGGCCTTGTTGATGGCGTCCGCCAGCTTGCCGCCCGGCTCCCCGCCACCGGCCGGCGACAGGCAGTTCCAGTAGAAGGTGTGGTTCCAGACCTGGGCGGCGTTGTTGAACATGCCTCCCTGCGACTTGCGGATGATCTCTTCCAGCGACAGGTCGGCGAACTCCGTGCCCTCGATCATCTTGTTGAGGTTGGTGACGTAGGCCTGGTGGTGCTTGCCATAGTGGAAATCGATGGTCTCGCCGGAGATGTGCGGTTCCAGCGCGGTGCGGTCGTAGGGCAGGGCGGGCAATTCAATCGCCATGGGGGACTCCTTGTGGCTCGATGGGTTGGCTGAAGGCGGACCCTGACGTGCCGGCGGCGGCCACGTCCAGGAATTCACGAAGGCTTACAATAGGGGCAGACGGCGCAGGCGGGTGGACCGCGAGCCTCTCGACTGACGCCACATTCTATCCCCACCGCGTGTTGGCACGCCGTCAAACCGCGCAACCGCTCATTCCAGGAGTATCCGATGTCCGTGCTCGAACGGATCCAGGCCGAGGTCGAGGGCCATCCCGTCGTGTTGTTCATGAAGGGCACGCCCCAGTTCCCCATGTGCGGGTTCTCCAGTCGCGCCATGCGGGCGCTGACCGAGGCCGGCGCGACCCGGTTGCATACCGTCAACGTGCTCGAGGACCCGGAGGTGCGCGCCAACCTGCCGCGCTTCTCCAACTGGCCCACCTTTCCCCAGCTGTTCATCCATGGCGAACTGATCGGCGGTTGCGACATCACCGTCGAGCTGTTCGAGTCGGGCGAGCTGGCGCGCATGATCAGCGAGACGCAGGCGTCGTGAGCGACGCGTCGCCGCAGGCCCTCGATCCCGCCGCACGCCTGGACGGCCGCGTCGTGCTCGTCACCGGCGCGCATGGCGGGCTCGGCAGCGCCGCCGCCCGCGCCTGCGCCGAGGCGGGTGCGACCGTCGTGCTCTTGGGCCGCAAGCTGCCCAAGCTCAACCGCGTGTACGACGCCGTGGCGGCCGCCGGTCCCGAGCCCCTGCTGTATCCCTTCGACCTGGAGGGCGCGGTGCCGGACGACCACTTGGAGCTGGCGACGCGCATCGAATCCGAGCTCGGCCGGCTCGACGGGCTGCTGCACTGCGCCGCCGAGTTCCGCGGCCTGACCCCGTTGCGGCAGACCGATCCGGCCCAGGTCGCGCGCGCGATCCACGTGAACCTGACCGCGCCGGTCTGGCTCACCCAGGCCTGCCTGCCCGTGTTGGCCAAGGCCGCCGACGCGGCGGTCGTGTTCACCCTGGACGCGCCCGATCGCGTCGGCGGTGCCTACTGGGGCGGCTATGGCCTGGCCCAGCACGGGCTCGCGGCCGCGGTGGGCATGCTGCACCACGAACTCATCGGCTCCGACATCCGCGTCAGCGGCCTGCGTCCGGGCCCGATGCGCACGCCGCTGCGCTCGCGCGCCTATGCCGACGACAACGATCCGAGCACGCGCGATCCGTCGGTCTATGCCCCGGCCTGCGTGACCCTCCTTTCGCCGCGGGGCAGCGTGCACCGCGGCCAGGTATGGAGCCCGACGGCATGACCATCGCATCGGCCGCGCTGCTGCTGTTCCTCATCCTCGATCCGCTCGGCAACATACCGATCTTCCTGAGCCTGTTGCGCAGCCTGCCGCCCAAACGGCAGCGCATCGTCCTGGCGCGGGAGCTGCTGATCGCGCTGGCGGTACTGATGATGTTCCTTTGGGGCGGCAAGTACGCGCTGGAGCTGATGCACCTGCGCCAGGAGTCGGTGTCGATCGCCGGCGGCATCGTGCTGTTCCTGATCGGCATCCGCATGATCTTCCCGCGACCGGAAGGCCTGATGGGCGAACTGCCCGACGGCGAGCCCTTCATCGTGCCCATGGCGATCCCGCTGGTCGCGGGGCCGTCGGGCATGGCCGCGGTCATGCTGATGGGCAGCGACGATCCCACGCGGCTGGGCGACTGGAGCATCGCCCTGCTGATCGCCTGGGGCGCCACGGCCGCCATCCTGTTCTCCGCCACCCTGCTCTACAAGCTGCTGGGCGGACGCGCACTGTCGGCCATCGAACGCCTGATGGGCATGTTGCTGGTGGCGATCTCGGTACAGATGTTCCTCGATGGCCTGGGTACTTACCTGCAGATCGCAGCACCTTGAGCGAAGTTGCCCACGGATTCGGCCCTCGAGGGCGGGCGTGGGCCAATTCGATGACTTTGTTCACGATACTGTAACGTAGGGATCGTAGCGTGTTAAAGTGCCGTTAACCCGGAGGGGCGCACCGCGCCAGCCGGGTTCTAGCGGATGCACTTTGCTGATCGACGCAGGCGAAGCTTTCCGCTGCACGGAAGCGTTTGCCTGCCAGAATTCCACGTTATCGAGGCCCCGCCATGACCCATCCGAACCGTGTCCGGCTCTCCAGGCTTACGCTTGGCCTGCTTGCCGCCCTTGCCACCGCTCCTGTGTTCGCCCAGAGCACCTCCGCCGGCATCGGCGGCGTCGTCACCGATGCTGGTGGCCAGCCCGTCCCGGGCGCCAGCGTGACGATCACCCATGTCGAATCGGGCACCGTCAGCCGGGCCACCACCGACCAGAGCGGTCGTTACAACGCGCGCGGCCTGCGCGTCGGCGGTCCGTACACCGTCACCATCACGGCGGCCGACGGCGGCACGACCACCGAAGACAACGTCTACCTCGACCTGAACCGGGTCAACGCTATCGACGCGCAGCTCGACGGCAGCGACGCCGTGTTGCTGGACACCGTTTCGGTGACCGCTTCGTCGGACCTGTATTCGGTCTTCAGCCCGGACAACAAGGGTGTCGGCACCTCGGTCGCCGGCCGCGTCCTCGAGCTCACCCCGCAGGCCAACCGTTCGCTCGACGACGTCGCGCGCCTCGATCCGCGCGTGCAGGTGACCGACGCGGGCGACGGTTCGATCTCCGTGGCCGGCGTGAACAACCGCTTCAACAACATCACCGTCGACGGCATGGCGCAGGGCGACCCCTTCGGCCTGAACGCCAATGGCATGCCCTACATCGGTTCGCCGATCTCGGTCGACACCATCGACGCCTATGACATCAAGGTCGCCGACTACGACGTCGGTTCCGACACCGTCGGCGCCACGGTCAACGCGGTGACCAAGTCGGGCACCAACGAGTTCCACGGTTCGGTGTACGGCGCGATGCGCGATGCCGACTGGATGGGCGACCTGGACGGCGAGGGCTACGAGGGCTTCGACAACGACCGCACCTTCGGCGCCACGCTCGGCGGCCCGATCCTCAAGGACAAGCTGTTCTTCTTCGGTTCGTACGAAGAGCAGACCGTCAAGAACTTCGGCGGTTCGGCGACCTCCGATGGCGTCGCCAACGGCGACGTCACCCAGGCCGACGTCGATCGCGCGATCGCCATCGCCGAGGCCGTCGGCATGCAGCCGGGTTCCTACGGCGCGACCGGCGTCAACCTCGAGACCAAGCGCTACCTGGCCAAGTTCGACTGGAACATTACCGATTTCCATCGTGCCAGCCTGACCTACCAGCAGACCGAGGAATTCCGTCCGTCGCCGTACGACGCGTTCTCCGACACCGTCGTGCTGACCAGCCACTGGTACAACATCGACAACGTCACCAAGAACACCTCGTTGCAGCTGTTCAGCGACTGGTCCGAGAACTTCAGCACCGAAGCCAAGATCAGCTACAACAAGTTCGACCAGGTCAACGGCAACCCGATCGACCAGCCAGAGGTCGAGGTCGAGACCGAGAACGGTGGCTCGATCTTCATCGGCGAGGACAACAACCGCCACGAGAACCAGATCAACACCGAGCGCCTGACGGCGTCGATCTTCGGTACCTATTACGCCGGCGACCACGTCATCAAGGGCGGCTTCGACTACCTGCGCCATGACGTCTTCAACCTCTACGGCCGCGACCTGCATGGCTCGTACGTGTTCGAGAGCCTGGACGATTTCGCCGCGGGGAACTACGACGTCTACAACCTGCGCGCCCCGGCCCCCGGTTTCGGGGTCGACGACACCGCCGCCGCGCTGGTCTACAGCCAGTGGAGCCCGTACCTGCAGGATACCTGGCAGGTCAACGACAAGCTCTCGCTGACCTACGGCGTGCGCGTCAACATCCCCAGCGTCGACAAGGCCCCGGTCCGCAACGAGGGCTTCGAGGAGGCCTTCGGTTTCCGCAACGACTACAAGCTGGGTTCGGACAACAAGGTGATCCTGCCGCGCGTGTCCTTCAACTACATGTTCGACACCGAGCGCTTCTCGCAGTTGCGCGGTGGCATCGGTTCGTTCCAGAGCGTCCCGCCGTTCGTGTGGCTGGCCAACCCGTACCAGAACAACGGCGGCATGACCGCCGTGTCGTACCGCGTCTTCGACCCGGCCGAGGCCCCCTTCAGCCCCGATCCGTTCAACCAGAACGTGCCGGCCGGTGGCAGCCCGTCCAACCAGATCGACACCATCGACCCGGACTTCAAGCTCCCGACCGTGTGGAAGGCCAGCCTGGCGTACGACGCCGAACTGCCGTGGCAGGGCATGATCGGCAGCGTCGAGTTCCAGTCGATCCAGTCGCGCAACGCCGCCTATTACCAGGCCCTCAACATCGGCCAGGCCCAGGGCACGCTCGCCGACGGTCGCGAGAGCTACTGGTGCACCCTGGGCAACACGTCCAGCTCCAACAAGAACTGTGGCCGCAACCCGGACTACAGCTTCAACTCGACCGTGCTGGGCAACACCGACAAGGGTGGCTCGAACTCGCTGACCCTTGCGCTGAGCAAGCCGCTGTCCAACGGCTGGTACGGCAACATCAGCTACACCTACACGGATGCCGACGAAGTGGGCTCGGACGCCAGCTCGCAGGCGTGGTCCAGCTACCAGTACGTGTCGCGCGTCAACCCCAACGAAGAGATCGCCACCACCGCCAGCCGCGAGATCCCGAACTCGATCAAGGCCTCGCTGGGTTGGGAGCACGCGTTCTTCGGCGACTACAAGTCCAGCGTCTCGCTGTTCTACTACGGTCGTGACGGGCTGCCGTACACCTGGCTGGTCAATGGCGACGCCAACGGCGACGGCATCTTCCAGGATCCGGCGTACATCCCGCTGGTCAACGATCCGAACGTGAGCTACGGCGGCGCGACGGCCGAGCAGATCGAAGCCTTCCACCGCTTCATCTCCAACGATCCCTACCTGCAGGCGCACCGGGGCCAGATCGCCGGCCGCAACCAGGGTCGCCTGCCGTGGGTCAACCAGCTCGACCTGGGCCTGCAGCAGGAGCTGCCGGGCTTCTTCGAGGACCACAAGTCGATCGTCCGCCTGGACGTCTACAACGTCCTGAACCTGCTCAACAAGGACTGGGGCGTGACCGACGAGATCGGCGGTTTCGACACGCGTTACCTGGCCCGCCTCGGCGGCGTCAATGCCGACGGCACCTATGTCTACGACCTGGGCACCGCCGACAACCCGACCTGGCAGGACCTGCGTCCGTACGAAGGCCGCGTGCCCCGCGTGGTCTCGCGCTGGGCGGCCCAGCTGACGCTGCGCTACGAGTTCTGATCCACCGCGATCGCGGAACGGAACGGCCGGGGTCATGCCCGGCCGTTTTTTTTTGCGCGGCGTGCGCTAGAGTCATCCAGGACAAGACGACATGAAAACGAGAAGAGCGAAATGAGCAATGAAGTGCCCGCGAGCCTGCCCACCGTCAACGCACGCATCCATCCCAGCGGTGCGCTCGACATCCTGTCCCGCGACGAGGTCGCCCGGCTGCGGGATGCCTCGACCGGCATGCACGACCTGCTTCGCCGCTGCGCCCTTGCGGTGCTGACCACGGGCAGTGTCTCGGACGACCCGCGCGCCGCGCAGGCGCAGTACGCGGACTTCGACATCCAGGTGCACCAGCAGGACCGGGGCCTGCGGATCGACCTGTCCAACGCCCCGGCGATGGCCTTCGTCGACGGCGAGATCATCCGAGGCGTGGCCGAACTGCTGTTCGCCGTCGTGCGCGACCTGGCCTACACCGCGATCGAGCTTGGCGAAGCCTGCGGGCGCGACCTCAATACCAGCGCCGGCATCACCGATGGCGTGTTCGACCTCCTGCGCAACGCCCGCATCCTGCAGCCGACCGATCCCCGCCTGGTGGTGTGCTGGGGCGGGCACTCGATCTCGCGCGACGAGTACATCTACACCAAGCAGGTGGGCTACGAGCTCGGGCTGCGGGGACTGGACATCTGCACCGGTTGCGGCCCGGGTGCGATGAAGGGGCCGATGAAGGGCGCGAACATCGCCCATGCCAAGCAGCGGCGGGAGCACCCGCGCTACATCGGCGTGACCGAGCCGGGCATCATCGCCGCCGAGTCGCCCAATCCGATCGTCAACCACCTGGTGATCCTGCCGGACATCGAGAAGCGCCTGGAGGCCTTCGTCCGCATCGGCCACGGCATCATCGTGTTCCCCGGGGGCGTGGGCACGGCGGAGGAAATCCTCTACCTGCTCGGCATCCTCCTGCGCGAGGAAAACGCCGACCTGCAGTTCCCGCTGATCTTCACCGGCCCGACCGCTTCGGCGGCGTACTTCGAGCAGATCGACCGCTTCCTGCGCCTCACCCTGGGAGAGGTGGCGACCTCGCGATACGAGATCATCATCGCCGACCCGGCCGCCGTCGCGCGCCGCATGACCGCCGGCATCCGCAAGGTGCGCGAGCAGCGCATCACGCAGAAGGATTCGTTCTTCTTCAACTGGTCGATCGACATCCCGCTGGAGTTCCAGCAGCCGTTCCGGCCGACCCACGAAGCCATGGCCGCGCTCGACCTGCACAAGGGTCGCAAGCCGCATGAACTGGCGGCCGACCTGCGCCGCGCGTTCTCGGGCATCGTGGCGGGCAACGTCAAGGAAGACGGCATGCGCCGGATCGATGCGCACGGGCCGTTCGAGATCCACGGCGACCCGGAGATGATGCAGTCGCTGGATGCGCTGCTTCGCGCATTCGTCGAGCAGCGCCGCATGAAGATCGACGGCGACTACCACCCCTGTTATCGAGTGGTGGCCTGAGCACGCCGCCTGCGTTGGCCGAGGGGAGGGAGGGGGCCGTCAGTGCGCCCTGAGCGGTAGGCGCACCGTGGCCACGAAAAACTCGCCTTCGCGCTGGGTCCTCACGCTGCCCAGTCCCTGGGTGAGCGCTTCGACCCGCTCCTGCGCGGCGTTCAGGCCCACGTTGTGCCCGGGGTTGCCCGCCCGGCCGCGGGAGGGCAATGGATTGCTGATGCGCACGATCACCCGCTCGGGCGACGTTGTGACGGCGATCTCGATCTCGCCTCCGCCGGGCATGCGTTCGATGCCATGCCTGATCGCGTTCTCGACCAGCGGCTGGATGGTCAGCGCGGGCACCGTGACGGCGGGGAGCGACTTCGGGAGCTTCCAGACGACCTGGAGACGCTCGCGGAAGCGCAGCGCTTCGATCTCCAGGTAGCGCTTGGCCAGGCCGAGCTCGTCTTCCAGCGGGATCTGCTGCGGACCGGCCAGCGCCGCGCGGAAGAGGTCCGAAAGGTCCAGCAGCAACTGTTCCACCGCCTCCGGCCGCTGGTGGACCAGCGCCGCGCCGGTATTGAGGGTGTTGAACAGGAAGTGCGGGCGGATCCGTGCCTGCAGGGCTTCCAGCTCGGCCTGCTTGGTGCGCAGCGCCCATTGGCGGGCTCGCTGCACGTTGTTGAAGACGATGATGCCCAGCGAACCGACGATGAAGACCAGTCCGATGATGCCCAGTGCGTTGTGCTCCCACATGGATTCCGTCAATCCCCATCTGTCGCGGAACAGGAACCAGATGGCCTGGGCGAAGACGAGCGTGGTCAACAGGAGGGCGCTCAAGGCGACGTAAGCCACTTGTTGCAACGTCAGCGTGAGCAGCACCTTCCGGCCCGCATAGAGCAGGGCAAGCGTGCTGACCAGGACCCACTGGATGGCCAGCGACATCTGCAGGAAGTAGACGAAGCCGTGGGGCGGGTTTCCCGGTGAAAGCGTGAGGACGGCCGCGAGCGCTTCACCCGTGACCAGTATCCACAGGATGGACTGGGCCTGCCAGAGCGTGTCCAGGGGTCTATGGGGGCTCTCTTGGGGGAGGGGCATGGACAATCTCGCTCAATGGACCCGATGGGCCGCGATTCGATGCCTTCTCGAGGCGTTCATCGCTCCCATCCTACCGCCTGTCCCTGCCCGGCTTGCTCCCTTGTCGCTTCGGACCGATGATCCTCCGGGAATGCCGAGGGAGGGCATATGTCGAACATACGTCGGACAGGGGGGTTTACCCTCATCGAGTTGATGATCACCGTGACCGTCGCGGCCGTCGTCATGGCCATCGCGCTTCCATCGTTCACCCAGCTGATCCGCTCGAACCGGGTCTCGTCCACGGCCAACGAGCTGATCGCCACGATCATGCTGGCGCGGACGGAGGCCATCCGGAGTCCAGGGGGTGCGGCAGTGTGCACCAGCACCGACGGGGCCTCCTGTGACGCAGCGGGAGACTGGAGCGGGGGATGGATCGTTTTCCAGGACCGCGATTCCGACGGATTGCCGACCGGGGCCGACGACACCCTCCTGAAGTACGTCCAGCCCACCGATGCCGTGGAGATCGACGCCGTGGCCGCCGGCGGTGGCGTGGACAACCGCCTGATCCGCTTCGACCAGCGTGGCCGCCTCATGGGCCTGCAGCGCCAGATGTCGGTGCAGGCCGAGGAGTGTTCGGGCAAAGCCCTCCGGAGCGAGCTCGTGGTGCGGCCCACGGGGCAGGTTTCATTGGACAGGGAGCGCAAGGCATGCCTGTGATTCGTGGATCTTCGGCCGGTGGCGGTACCCGTGCGCGCCAGGCCGGCTTCAGCATGATCGAGGTGCTGATCGCCATGCTGATACTCGCGGTGGGCCTGCTGGGTTTCGCGTTGCTGCAGACCATGAGCCTGCGTTTCACGCAGAGCGCCAACTACCGGACCCAGGCCGTCAACCTTGGCTACGACCTGCTGGACCAGATGCGTTCCAACCGCTTCCAGGCCGCCGCCTACGCGGGCGCGGCCGGTGCCAGCTTCGACGTGGGCGAGGTCGCCGGCTGCGACGAAAGCCGACCCGTCGGCAACGTGACGATCGCCGCCAGCATCGACCGGTGGCAGTGCCAGGTGGTCGAGGCCTTGGGGGCCGCAGCCAGTGCGCAGGTGCAGCTGGTGGACGGCGAAGCCACCGTGACCGTGTCCTGGGGCGACCAGCGCTGGGATCCCGATGATCCCGATGCCGCCACCAGCTTCAGCCTGGTTTCCCGCCTATGAACGCCAATCCCAACTCCCTTTCCATGCGCACCCGGATGCAGGGCCTGTCCCTGATCGAACTGATGGTGGCGCTGTTGATCGCCGCATTCCTGATGCTCGGCCTGGTCCAGATATTCAGTGCTTCCAGTGCGGCCTCCCGGCTGTCCGAAGGCATGGCGCGGACCCAGGAAGGGGGGCGATTCGCCATCGATTTCCTGCAGCGCGACATCCGCATGGCCGGGCACTTCGGTTGCGTGAACGACCAGGCGCACTGGGTCAAGGAGCGCGGCGACCTTTCGCTGCATCTCGGTGCTGGCCTGGCTGCCACCCATCCGCTCAATTTCGCTTTTTCCGTGCAGGGTTTCGAGGCCACGGGCACGGCCCCAGGCGCCACGACGCAGATTGGCGCCCCTGCCGCTGGATGGTCGCCGGCCCTGCCGGCCCAGATCACGGCACTCAATCCCCTGCCGGGGAGCGACATCATCGTGTTGCGATTCCTTGCGCCCAACGGCGTTCCGGTCACGGGAATCACGGGCGCGTCAGGTGCGGAACAGATGCAGATTTCCGCCCAGGGCTGGGCGAACCTCACCCAGGATGGCGTCGCGACGCCCACGCTATTCGCCCTTGCTGATTGCAGCCAGGTGGACGTATTCCCCGGCAACGGGGCCGGCGGTGGCGGCGGTGGGGCGATCAATGTCGTGGGGTCCAATCCGGTCACCGACCTGACCTCCCGTTACACCGCCCAGCCAGCGGGACAGACGATGGCGTACCGCGCGGAGTCGATCGTCTACTACGTCGCCAGGGGCGCGTCGGGCGCTCCGGCGCTCTGGCGCGGACGCGCCAATGCCGCGGGCAACTACAACGTGGAGGAGCTGGTCGAAGGCGTGGAAAGCCTGCAGTTCCTCTATGGGCAGGACACCGTGGCCAACCTTTCGGCAACCACGCCTCCGGTCGGCAACATCACCCAGCAGAATACCGCTGCCGTACTCGTCAACGGGCTCCCCAACATCGATGCGGAGGCCAATGCCTGGCGTCGCGTGGGTCTGGTGCAGGTGGGCGTGCTGCTCGCGAGCCCCAACCGCGCGGGTACCCAGCCCCCTGCGACCGATCAGGCCAATCCGCATGTACTGGGCGTCGAGTTCCAGCCCGCTGCGGTCAATGACGGCCAGTATCGCGCTTCCTACGAAGCCACGGTCGCGTTGCGCAACAGACTTTTCGGGAACTGATCGATGAACATGCAGCCCAGGATTCGCAGGCAGCCGGCATCACCTCACCAGCAGCGCGGCGCCGTGCTGTACATCGCGCTGATCATGCTGGTTCTGCTAGCGCTGATCGGCATCACCGCGATGCGCGTGGCGGGACTGCAGGAACGCATGTCGGCCAACTACTACGCTTTCAACCGTGCGTTCCAGAACACCGAGGGGCTGGTGCGACAAGTCGAGTGCAGGCTCGAGGACATCGGTAACCGGACGACCACCGCGGGCTGCGACCCGGGATTGGAGCAGTCCGACATCAGTCTGATCTGCAACGACGGATACGACGCAGGCACCTGGGTGGCGAACCGCCAGTTGAGCGACGCACCGGAGTTCAACGTGCGCAAGATCGATGGCTGCGTGGCCGGGGAGTCCTCGGTCGTGATGGGGGTGGGACCCAGCTCGGAGCTTTCGCCGATCTCCATCTACCAGATCACCGCCTACCAGGCGGATGCCGACAACAACTCGACGTCGACCGCGGCGGTCGACACCGTGTTCAAGTTCTGAGGCCTGTCCATGGCAACTCCCCGTACGAAACTCATCTCCCTGGCTGCCGCCATTGCTCTCGTGGGCGGTGGCTGGAT
>JAUIJO010000298.1 GCA_030431185.1 Gammaproteobacteria bacterium
GGGGCGAACGGCAAGGGCTCGGCGGAAGTGAAGGGCGTGCTGGATCGCATCGACATCATCACCGGCACCCTCGGCAAGGCGATGGGCGGTGCGCTCGGTGGCTTCACGACCGCACGGCGGGAAGTGGTCGAACTGCTGCGCCAGCGTTCGCGCCCCTATCTGTTCTCCAACTCCCTGCCGCCGCACGTGGTGGCCGCGGGCATCAAGGCCTTCGAGATGCTGTCCAGTGCCGGCGAACTGCGTGATCGCCTGGCGGAGAACACCGCTTACTTCCGCGAGAAGATGGCCGCCGCGGGCTTCGACCTCAAGCCGGGCGTGCACCCGATTGCGCCGGTCATGCTCTACGACGCGCCTCTCGCTCAGAAGTTCGCCGAACGCCTCCTCGAGGAAGGCATCTATGCGATCGGTTTCTTCTTCCCGGTGGTGCCCAAGGGGCAGGCGCGCATCCGCACGCAGATGAGTGCGGCGCACAGTCGCGAACAGCTGGATCGCGCGATCGACGCTTTCAGCCGGATCGGCCGAGAGCTGGGCGTCATCTGAGCGGACGCCCGGGACAGGCTTCGCCGCGACTGGCGCGGCGCTGGGCCCGAGGCCTGCTCCCACCCACGGGGGCCGGAGCAGGCATCACGGGCGAACCCGGATCAGGGCGTGCCGCCCTCACCGTTGGCCGCGGCGTCCTGCGCGACCGGCTGAGCTGCCGGGGCCGCCGGGGCTGCCGCGGGCTGGCCGGCGCCACGGGCCACGCGCACGCCGCGGGCCTTCATCCAGGCATCGAACTCGTCGGCAGTCATCTGCCGGCCTTCCTGGTGCATGTTGAAGCGGTACGGCGCGTTGTCGTGCTCGGTACGCGGCTTGTAGGTGTTCGGGTCCGGAATCTGGCTCGCGGCCGCGGCTTCGGGCGCTGCGGTCGCGGTTGCGGAGGTATCCGACGCGGCGGCAGTGGCGTCCTGCTCCTGGGCCCACGCCCCGGTGGCGGCCAGGCACAGCGAGACGGCCACGATCAATGCATTCTTGCGCATAACTGCTAGTCCCCAACAAAGGTAACTGGAAGGTTAATGCCTGTTCGCCGGTAATGCATGTGGATAAATCGTGAAGGCCGGCACGTTACCGACAATCCAGGCGTTTTCTGACGGGCGGTCGCGGTCATCGGGTCGCCCTGGACGCGTTCAGAGACTGGGGCTTGCCAGGGCGCGCACCTCCGGCTCGCTCAGGGCCCGCCATTCGCCCTTGCCGAGTTCGCCCAGCGCAAGGGCGCCGATCGACACACGGACCAGCCGCAGGACCGGCAGGTCGAACGCTGCCAACAAGCGGCGGATCTGGCGGTTGCGTCCTTCGTCGAGCACGATCTCGAGCCAGGCGTTCCGCTCCCCTTGCCTCAGCACGCGGGCGCCGCGTGCGTGCAGGTGCTCCCCTGCTTCCTCGATGCCCGTCACCAGCGCCGCCATGAGCGACTCGCCGGGCAGGCCACCCACCTGCACGTGATAGGTCTTGTCGGGCCCTGTCAGCGGGTCGGCGATGCGCGCGGCCCAGCCCGTGTCGTTGCTGAACAGCAACAGGCCTTCACTGGCCTTGTCCAGCCGCCCGACGGGCGCGAGCCACGGCAGGGCAGGATCCCGCAGGCAGCGGTAGACGGTATCGCGCCCCTGTTCGTCCCGGACCGTCGTGACCAGCCCCCGGGGCTTGTTGAGCATCAGGTAGGTGCGCCGCGGCGGGTCGAGCTCGCGACCGTCGACGGCGATGCGGTGCGCTCGCCCGCCCACCGGGAATTCGGGATCGCGTATGACCCGTCCGTCCACGCTCACCCGTCCTGCCTGCACCCATCGGGAGGCTTCGGTACGGGAACAGACGCCCTGCTTGGACAGCACGCGTGCCAGGCCATGCCTTGCAGGAGCGCGCATCGGGACTGCGCTCAAAACGACGACGGCCGCTTTCGCGGCCGCCGCTTCATCTTCGGATGCGGCGTCACGTCTTACTCGTCTCCATCCTCGGCGGGAGCGCTGACGGGCGTCGCCGGCACCGCGACCGGCACCGTCGCGGCCGCCGCGGGCGCACCCTTGGCCACGCGTACGCCGCGCGACTTCATCCAGGCATCGAATTCCTCGGCGGTCATGCGCTTGCCGTTCTGGTTCATGTCGAAGCGCCAGGGCGCATTGTCGAATTCCGTGCGGGGTTTGTACGCTGCCGGATCATGGGCTTCCAGGGCGGCGGGTGACACCGCCGGCATGGCACTGGCCACGCTCTGGCAGTTGTCGAGCTTGAGCCGGAAGACGACCTGTTCGACCGATTGTGCTTCGTCGTAGGCGTGCGCCAGTACGCCCGTGGGCGCGCCCAACTGCTGGCTTGGCGCACTCAATTCCGCGGAGACCGGCGCGACGATCGTGGGGCGAACCGGAAGCGCCTGGGGCGCGACGAGCGCGTTGCAGTCCCCCGTTGCCGCGGCATCCACCGTTCCCGCGAGGAGCATCAGGGACAGGACGGGCAAGGTGCGCAACATGGGACTCTCCTGTGCCGTTGGCGAGGGCCCATGCATGGCGCACGAGCGTGCAGGCAGTGTAGGCGCGCGCCCTGTCCCCGACAACCGCAGCCGGTCACGTTTGGCTCAGCCGACAGGGAGGATGCACCCGATACATGCAATCCACTCCCGGGATGAAGCGGCGACATTTCCATGGGGCTCAAACAAAGGAACCCGGCACGAGGCCGGGTTCCCAGGGAGCCATGGCGTGGGCACGAGGCCCACCGGCATGGATCAGTTCTGCACGTTCAGCTCAGTGCGGCGGTTGGTCTCGCTCTTGCAGCCCGGCATGGTCTGCTCGGTCGGCTCCAGCGGACGGCTCTCGCCGTAACCGATCGGACCCACCATGCGCGAG
>JAUIJO010000045.1 GCA_030431185.1 Gammaproteobacteria bacterium
GTCGAGGTCATCGCGTGCGGGGAACAGCGCATCGCCCCGGTAGGGATCGAAGGCGGGCTGGGCCAGCAGCTCGCGTGACAGGCGCGCGCATTCGACCATCATCTTGAGGTCGAAACCCTCTTCGTCTCCGAGGTAGTTGGCCTCGATACGGGGTTTGTCGCCGGCGCTCGCGCTCATGAGCCGTATCCGGCCCCGGCTGCGCGGGCGAAGGAAGCAGGCATGGACGGTATAGCCGTTTCCCGGCAGCCGCTGCCGGCCATGGTCGTGGAGCAGGGCGGGCACGAAATGGAACTGGATGTCCGGGCGGGCATCTTCCGCCCATCGCGAACGGACGAAACCGCCGGCTTCGGCGATGTTGCTGGTGCCCGCGCCCCGCCGGCCACGGAGGTAGTAGTCGAAGGCGATGCGGAGCTGGCTCGCGTTGTCGTAGCTGACCGGCTGGCTGCAATGGCGCAGGGTGCAGATGTCGAGGTGGTCCTGCAGGTTGTGGCCCACCCCGGGCGACTCGGCCACGCACTCGATGCCCAGGCGCCGGAGTTCGTCCCCGGCGCCGATGCCCGACAACATCAGCAGTTGCGGCGAATTGACCGTGCCCCCGCACAGCAGCACCTCGCGCTCGGCCGGCACGTGGAAGGCCCGGCCGCCGGCGCGGTACGCCACGCCCGATGCGCGCGGGACGGGGCCGCGATCGAAGGTGATCCGCGAGACATGCGCGCCGGTCACCACGTCCAGGTTGCGACGGTGTCGCGCCGGGCGGAGGTAAGCGACGGCGGTGGAGCAGCGGGCGCCGTCGGCCTGGGTCACCTGGTACAGCCCGAAGCCGGCCTGCCCGGGGCCGTTGAAATCATCGTTGCGTGGGTGCCCCATCTGCACGCCCGCCTCGATGAAGGCATGCGAGAGCGGATTGCCGTGGCGCAGGTCGGACACGTGCAACGGGCCGGAATCGCCATGCAGCGGCCCCGCGCCGCGTGCATTGCGCTCGGCCCGCAGGAAGGCGGGGAGGACGTCGCGCCAGGCCCATCCCGATGCGCCCGCCGCCGCCCACGCGTCGTAGTCGCCGGGGGCGCCCCGGGTGTAGCACATGGCATTGATCGAGCTGCAGCCGCCGAGCACCTTGCCGCGTGGCCACCACAGGGTCCGCTGGTCCAGATGGGGTTCCGGGGCGGTGTCGTAGTCCCAGTTCAGCCGGTGCTGGCCGACGAGCCTGGCCAGGCCGGCCGGCATGTGGATGAAGGGGTGGAGGTCGCGCGGGCCCGCCTCCAGCAACAGCACCCGCACGCCGGGGTCGGCGGAGAGGCGGTTGGCCAGCACGCAGCCGGCGGAACCGGCGCCGATGATGATGTAGTCGTGGGGGGCTGCGCGCATGTCCGGGTCGTCGGCGGTCCTGGGGGCATTAGAGCAGATGGCGGCGGCCGCGACCGCGAGGCGCCGGCATGGGTTGGGTACCATGTGCACGGACGCGCCTTGCGGATGACGGGCCGCGTCGGGCGTCGCAGGCCCGCGTCGGCGGATGTTTGCTGCAATGAATGCAACCTCGATCGTCGGGAGAGCCAGGTGGGGCCGGACAAGAACATGGGTGGCGGGCGATCGTGGGGCTGGCCGGGAGGTACTCGCCGGTTGCGGGCGCTGCTGGCCGAATCACCGCCGCTGTGGTGGTCGTTGCTGTATTTTTTCTGCCTGCTGTGCGGTTACTACGTGCTGCGGCCCGTCCGCGACGCGATGGGTGCTTCGGGCGACGTGTCCGCGGTGTTCCCACCGGGCGTGCTGGCGTGGGCCTCCGGCCGGGGCATCGACCTGGGCGGCTACACCCTCCAGGTGCTCTTCACCACCACCTTCGTGGTGATGGTGTTGCTGCAACCCCTCTACGGCGCCCTGGTCGCGCACTTCCCCCGCCGGGTGTTCCTCCCCGTGGTCTACCTGGCCTTCATCGCCTGCCTGTTCGGTTTCCATGCCCTGTTCGTCCACGACGTACCCGGGCGCGGCGGACTGTTCTTCGTGTGGGTGGCGGTGTTCAACATGTTCGCCGTCACCGTGTTCTGGAGCTACATGGCGGATGTGTTCGACAACGACCACGCCAAGCGTTTCTACGGCTTCATCGGTGCCGGCGGCACGATCGGCGCGCTGGCCGGGCCCGCCCTGACGAGCGCCCTGGTGGGCGCGATCGGGGTCGCCAACCTGCTGCTGGTATCCGCGGGGTTCCTGGGCATCTGCCTGTTGTGCATCGTCAAGCTCCGTCCCTGGGCGCTGCGTCGCGAACGACTCAATCGTGACGCCAGCGGCGAGCGGGCGATGGGCGGCTCGATCATCGCCGGCCTCAAGCGGGTCGCCACGAGTCCGATCCTGCGCGCACTGGCCGTGTTGATGTTCTTCGGCGTGGGCGTGGGAACCTTGCTCTACAACGAGCAGGCGGCGATCGTGAAGGCCTTCTACCCCGATGCGCGCGACGCCACGCGCTATTACTCGCTGATCGACGCGGCGGTGAACACCACCACCCTGCTCATCCAGCTGGTCCTCACCCGATGGCTGCTGCGGCGACACGGCGTTGCGCCCGCACTGCTGGTCCCGGCCTTCGCGATCGTCTGCGGCTACGCGCTGCTGGCCTTGTCGCCCCTCCCGATCCTGGTGGCGATCGTCCAGGTGGCCACGCGGGCCGGGGAGTTCTCCCTCGGCAAGCCGGGCCGGGAAACCATCTACACCCGCGTCGACCGCGAGTCCCGCTACAAGGGCAAGGCGGTGATCGACACGGTGGTCTACCGGGCCGGCGACCTGAGCTTCGTCTGGCTGCACAAATGGCTGGCGGTGTTCGGGTCGCGGGTCGTGTTCGCCGTGGGCGTGGGCGTGGCCGGCTGCCTCGCGCTGGCGGCCTGGCGGGTGGTCCGCGTCCAGCGCGACCTGCCGGAGCAGGGGGCGGTGGGCGAACCCCCTGCATGACCAACGACGCATGGCGTCGCCATCGAAAACGGCCACAGTGCCGGGTATTCCCTCTTGCTGGAGCGGTGCGATGCAGACTGGACGTCGTGAACTGTTGCTGGGTGGCCTGGCCGGGGCGATCACGCTCGCACTGCCTGCCTGTGCGGCCGGGCCGGCGCCTGCCGCGGCCGCACGCGCGCCGATGCGCATCCTGGTGATGGGGGGGACCGGCTTCCTGGGGCCGCATTTCGTCGAGGCGGCCCTGGCCCGGGGCCACCAGCTGACGCTGTTCAACCGCGGCAAGACCAACCCCGAGCGCTTCGAGGATCCGCGCTACGCCGGCATCGAGCAGCTGCATGGCGATCGCAAGACCGACCTTTCGGTGCTCGAGGGCGAGCAGCGCTGGGACGCCGTGCTCGACACCTCGGCCTACATTCCCGCCGACGTGACCCGATCGACGCGCCTGCTGGCACCGCGCATCGGCCAGTACCTGCTGGTGTCGACGGTGTCGGTGTACGCGCGCAACGACATCGTCGACATGGACGAGGACGCGGCGCTCGTCCGCCTGCCCGACCCGACGGTCACCGAGGTGACCGGCGAGACCTACGGTGGCCTGAAAGCCCTGTGCGAAGCCGCTGCGCGCGCGGAACTGCCCGGCGGCACGACCGTCGTCAGGCCGGGCCTGATCGTCGGCCCCGGCGACACCACCGACCGCTTCACCTACTGGCCCGCGCGGGCCGATCGCGGTGGCGAGATCCTCGCGCCCGGTTCGCCGGACGCGCCCACGCAGTTCATCGATGCCCGCGACCTCGCCGCCTTCATGCTCCATCTGCTGGAACGGCGCACGTTCGGCACCTTCAATGCCGACGCGCCCGCCGGATCCCTGACCATGGGCGCGGTGCTCGATGCCAGTCGCGAGGCGGCGCGTTCGATGAACGTCCACCACTGCATCACCGCGCCGTGCCCGCAACCCCCCGGCGCGCAATCCAGCGTGACATGGGTGCCCGCCGACTTCCTCGAAGCGCAGGGCGTGAGCGCCTGGCAGGACATGCCGGCATGGATCCCGGCCGAAGGCGAGTACGCGGGTTTCGGGCGGACGCGCACGGCGCGCGCACGGGCGGCGGGCCTGGAGTACAGGCCACTCGAGAAGACGGTGCTGGACACGCTCGCCTGGTGGCGCAGCCTCCCGGAGGAGCGCCGGGCGAAGCCCAAGGCGGGCATCAGCCCGGAGCGCGAAGCCGAGGTGATGCGCGCCTGGCACGCCGCCCAGCCCGACCCGTGACCTGGTGCTGTCGGGCGATGCGCCTGTTGGGGGCGCTCGGCATCGGACTCGTCGCCGGACCCGCGTCGGCGGAAGGGGGCGTCGCCGTCGACGAGCGCGTCGAGCACTACCTGATCGACGGCGACGATGCCCGCCAATGGCATGCGGCCATGCAGGCCAAGGGGCCACGCGATCCGGTGAGCGGCCGCACCTACAGTGGCTTCACCCGCTGGCATGTCACCTGGAGCTGGGATACCTATCCCCTCGCCGACGGCGAGTGCCAGGTGGGCGGGCACCAGGTGCGGGTGGAAGTGGTGGTGCGATTGCCCGAATGGTCCGGCCGGGCCGCGGCCAGCGGCCCGCTGCTGCGGGAATGGGACGCGCTCCATGCCCGCCTGAGGGACCACGAGCGCCTCCATCGCGACAATGCGGTGGCAGCGGCAGGGGCGCTGGATGCCATGCTGGAGGCGATGGATGAGCCGGTCCCCTGTGCCGGTGCGCGCAAGCGCATCGACCGCGATGCGCGGGACCTGCTGGCGCGCTTCCACGAGGCGGATCGCCGCCTGGACCGCGAGACGCGGCACGGCCGCATCGGACCCTAGCGCGGAGTATCCGTCGCGCGAGGCGCGCGGGCGGGCCGCGGCGACACCCACATGGCGATGAGTGCGACGAACACCGGGGTGCCGGCGTCGTCGCGGACCTCGACCCGGACCGGGAGTTCGTAGCCGCTGTCGCGCGAGGCGATGGCCGCGTCCGGCGTTGCCGTCGCGTGCATGGTGCCCTGCGCGCGAGCGCGGTACTCGACCTGCATGCCCTTGGGGATCCAGCGCATGTCGCGCGGCAGGCTGGCATCGAGCATGACGCCGCCGGCCAGCTCGGCCAGGTTGCACAGCGCGATCGCGTGGACGCTGCCGATGTGGTTGTGCACCGCGCGGCGGTCGCGCATGCGGACCTCGCACCGGCCTGCTTCAAGCGCGACGAAGCGCGGCGAGATGGTGGAGAAATACGGCGCCTTGAAGCAGACCGCGCGGGAGAACAGCCAGGCGCCCGCGGGCCAGCGCGACAGGCGATGCCAGGTGGACAGCAGGGGAGTGCTCATGGGAGCTCCATGGACGGAACCGCGACCCTGGACAAGGGAACGGCGGGTGGCCCCGCCGTTCCGTCGTGCACGCCGATCAGGCGGCGTCGCGCTTGTCGTCGGCCGCGATCTGGTCGCGGAAGTAGCCCGCCGAGCGCAGTTCCCAGGCTTCGAAGTCGTCCACCGAGATCGCGTCGACGGTCATCTCGCGCAGGGCCTCGAGCTGCTTGCGCTCCTCGGCGGTGATCCAGCCTTCGTTCACGCCTTCGTCGAGCTGCGACTTGAAGTCGAGCGCTTCGATGTCGCTGTTCTTCAGCGCCTTGAGGAACTTGCGTTCGACCGGCTCGGCGAGCACGACCTGCGGCAGGTAGCTGTTGATGCGGCCGGCCGGGTTGTTCGCGCCCGGCGTGGTGAAGATGCCCTGGGCGAGGCGATCGCGTGCGTCGTTGGGCGACATCAGCAGCGCCGCCAGCTTGTGGCCCAGGCGGTCGCTCGGTGCCTGTGCGCGGCGGCCCCACGGGAACACCAGCAACCAGAGGAGCCAGCCGACCGGCCGCACCGGGAAGTTGCGGAGCGCGCTCGACAGGGCGATCTCCATCTTGTGCACGCTGTTGTGGAAGGACCAGGCCAGCAGCGGCTGGTCGGAGGCCGGGCGGCCCTCGTCCTCGTAGCGCTTGAGCATCGCGCTGGTGATGTACAGGTGGCTGAGCACGTCGCCCAGTCGGCCCGACAGCGACTCCTTGAACTTCAGCTTGCCGCCCAGCAGCAGCATGGACGTATCGGCCATCAGCGCCAGTGCCGCCGAGTAGCGGTTGAGCTTGCGGTAGTAACGACGGGTATAGGCGTCGCCCGGCGCGCTGCCGAAGCGGGCGCCGGTGATGCCGAACCACCAGCTGCGAACGGCGTTGGAGATGGCGAAGCCGATGTGGCCGAAGAGGTTGCGGTCGAACTCGCGCAGGCGTTCGGACGGGTCGGGCAGGGTGGTGGCCTTCATTTCCTTGAGGACCCACGGATGGCACAGGATCGCGCCCTGTCCGAAGATCATCAGCGAGCGCGTCATGATGTTCGCGCCTTCCACGGTGATCGCGATCGGCGAGGCCTGCCAGCCGCGGCCGAGGTAGTTCTTCGGCCCCAGGATGATGCCCTTGCCGCCATGGATGTCCATGGCGTCCTTGGCCGCCTCGCGGCCCATCTCGGTGCAGTGGTACTTGGAGATCGTCGACGGCACCGCCGGCAGCTCGCCGCGCGCGACGGCGGCGGCCGAGGCCTCCGACAGGGCGCTGGCGGCATAGGCATTGCCCGCGATGCGCGCCAGCGCTTCCTCGACGCCCTCGAAGCGGCCGATCGACAGGCCGAACTGCTTGCGGATGCGCGAGTACGCGCCGGTGACCACGGCCGCCATCTTGGCGCCGCCGCTGGCGGTCGAGGGCAGGGTGATCGAACGGCCGATCGACAGGCATTCGACCAGCATCTGCCAGCCCTTGCCGGCGTATTTCTCGCCGCCGATCAACTGGCTGAGCGGGATGAACACCTCGCGGCCATGGATGGGGCCGTTCTGGAAGGGGCTGTTGAGCGGGAAGTGGCGGCGGCCGATGTCGATGCCCGCGGTGTCCCGCGGGACCAGCGCCAGGGTGATGCCGATGTCCTGCTTGTCGCCGATGATCCCGTCGGGGTCGTACATGCGGAAGGCCAGGCCGATCAGGGAGGCGACCGGGGCCAGGGTGATGTAGCGCTTGTCGAAGGTGAGCTTGAGGCCGACCACCCGCGCGCCGTTCCACTCGCCCATCGTGACGATGCCGTAGTCCGGGATCGAGGTCGCGTCGGAACCCGCCCAGGGGCCGGTCAGGCCGAAACAGGGCACCTCGCGGCCATCGGCCAGGCGCGGCAGGTAATGGTCCTTCTGCTCCTGGGTGCCGTAGTGCATCAGCAGTTCGGCCGGGCCCAGCGAGTTCGGCACGCCGACGGTGGAGCTGACCACGCTCGACATCGACGCCAGCTTCTGGATGACCTTGTGGTTGCCCAGCGCGGTGAAGCCCAGGCCGCCGTACTCCTTGGGCACGATCATGCCGAAGAACTTGTTCTTCTTGATGAAGTCCCACATCTCCGGCGGCAGGTCGGCGCGGACATGGGTGATGTCCCAGTCGTCGATCATCTTGCACAGCTCTTCGACCGGCCCGTCCAGGAACGCCTGTTCATCCTCGCGCAGGGTGGGGCGCGGCTGCGACAGCAGGGCGTTCCAGTCCGGCTTGCCCGAGAACAGTTCGCCTTCGAAGCCGACCGTGCCGGCCTCCAGCGCGACGCGTTCGGTCTCCGAGAGCGGCGGCAGGATCCGCGTGTAGAACTTCAGCAGCGGTGCGGTGATGAGCGGCAACCGGATGGCCGGGATCAGCAGCGGGACCGAGACCACCGCCAGCAGGATGCCCGCGACGATGCAGGCAACGGCGTTCGCGCCCAGCAGCCAGCAGGCGACCAGTGCCGTGGCGCTGATGGCCACCCATACGGCGAGCCGCATGCGGTGGTAGGCGGCGATGGCGCCCACGACCAGCAGGACGATGAAGGGGATCGCGATGCTCATGGCGAAACTCCAGAGACGATTTGGCATTGTTGGCGAAAGGACAGACAGGCCCGCCCATGGCGTTCTCCATCCTGCACCGCGCGCCGCGAAGAGGGGGTGACCCGACTGGCGCCGCACGGGTGGACATGGTGGCATGCTGTTAACATACGGTCGAGTATGGTTTCGGTTCCGCCGGCCTGTCAAGCCGGCTGATTGTCTGCATACTGTCCCCTTGTTACCCGTATGGTTACACTTGACACCATGAGCGTTTCAGCCATGACGAAGATCGAGCGGAACGGCCGCCTGAGCGCGGAAGACTGGGCCCAGGCCGCCCTGGACCAGATCGCCGAGCAGGGCGTCGCCGCGGTGGCGGTGGAACCGCTCGCGCGCCGGCTGGGCGTGACCAAGGGCAGCTTCTACTGGCATTTTCCGTCGCGGGACGCGCTGCTGGTCGCGGCCCTGGAGCGCTGGGAGAAGGTCGAACAGGAAGAGGTGTTCGGCCAGCTGGAGCCCATCCCCGATCCGCGCCAGCGCCTGCGCGCGCTGTTCAGCGTGGTCGCGCACGAGGTCAAGTCGCATATCGTCTACTCCGAGCTGCTGAAGGCGCTGGACCACCCCGCCGTGCAGCCGGTCATCGGTCGCGTGTCCGAGCGCCGGCTCGAGTACCTGACCGCTTCGTTCCGGCAGGTCGGCCTCAGCCGCACCGACGCGCGCTATCGCGCGCAACTGCTGTACGCCGCCTACGTGGGCTTCCTCCAGCTGAACCTGCAACTGCACCAGACCCGGATGCAGCACGAGGAGTTCGAAGCCTACGTCGAACACATGATGGACACCCTCATCCCGTCCAGCTGAACCCGGCCGCGCGCCCCCGGCCGTGCCCCGCGCCGGCCTGCGCGCCCCGCCCAATCCGTCTTGTCCGATGTATGTCCCGGAGTTTCGCCGTGAATGCCCTTTCTTCTGACGCCTCCAAGCACGACCCCTCCAAATCCGTGGCCGGCAGCCGGCTCGCCGCGCTGAACGACTGGGTGGCCGGGGTCGCGGCGCTGACCCGCCCCGACGCCGTCCACTGGTGCGACGGCAGCGCGGAGGAGAACGACGCGCTGGTCGCGCGGATGCAGGCCGACGGCACGCTGTCGCCGCTCAACCCCGCCACGAACCCCGGGAGCTGGCTGCACCGCTCCGATCCGCAGGACGTCGCGCGCGTCGAGCACCTGACCTTCGTCTGCACCTCCGGGGAAGAGGACGCCGGCCCAAACAACCACTGGATGGCGCCCGCCGACGCGCACGCGAAGATCGATGCCCTCTTCAAGGGATGCATGGTGGGTCGGACGATGTACGTCATCCCCTATTGCATGGGGCCGATCGACTCGCCGTTGTCGCGCTGCGGCGTGGAGATCACCGACAGCCCCTACGTCGTCGCCAACATGCGCCTGATGACCCGGATGGGCGCGGCCGCGCTGGCGCGCATCGAGCGCGAGGGCCTGGAGCGCATCGCCCGCGGCGAGCACGCGGACACGTTCGTCCGGGGACTGCATTCGATCGGCGAGCTGGATCCGGAGCGCCGCTTCATCATGCACTTCCCGGAAGAGCTGTCGATCAAGTCCTATGGCTCGGGCTACGGCGGCAACGCCTTGCTGGGCAAGAAGTGCCACGCCCTGCGCATCGCCTCCCACCAGGCGCGCAAGGAAGGCTGGCTGGCCGAGCACATGCTGATCGTGGGCATCGAGAACCCGCGGGGCGAGACCCATTACGTCGCGGCGGCGTTCCCCTCGGCCTGCGGCAAGACCAACCTCGCGATGCTGATCCCGCCGGAGGGCTACCAGCGCGAAGGCTGGAAGGTCTGGACGGTCGGCGACGACATCTGCTGGATGCGTCCGGGCGCGGACGGGCGCCTGTACGCCATCAACCCGGAGGCCGGGTATTTCGGCGTCGCCCCGGGCACCTCGGCGAAGTCCAATCCCAATGCGCTCGAGACGATCCGGGCGAACACCATCTTCACCAACGTCGGCCTCACCGCCGACAACCAGCCGTGGTGGGAAGGCCTGGACAACGGCGAGCAGCCGGCGACGGACTGGCGCGGCAATCCCTACGATCCGGACAAGGGCCCGGCGGCGCACCCGAACGCGCGCTTCACGGTCAGCGCGAAGCAGTGCCCGAGCTGGTCGCCGATGGCGGAGGACCCGCAAGGAGTGCCGATCAGCGCGATCGTGTTCGGTGGACGGCGTGCGTCGCTGGTGCCGCTGGTGTTCGAGGCCCGCGACTGGACCCATGGCGTGCTGGTCGGTGCCGCGATGGGCTCGGAGACGACCGCCGCGGCCACCGGCGCCGTCGGCGTGATGCGCCGCGACCCCATGGCGATGAAGCCCTTCTGCGGTTACAACTTCGCCGACTATTTCAGCCACTGGCTGTCGTTCGACGGCGCCGGCGCGGCGCTGCCGAAGATCTTCCACGTCAACTGGTTCCGCAAGGGCGACGACGGCAGGTTCCTGTGGCCCGGCTTCGGGGACAACCTGCGCGTGCTGGAGTGGATGATCGGCCGGGTGAAGGGCGAGGCCGGCGCGGTGGACACCCCCATCGGTCACCTGCCCGGGCCTGGCGACCTCAACCTGGACGGGGTCGAGCTGTCGGACGAGGCCCGCGCCAAGCTGTTCGGCTTCGAGCAGGCAGGCTGGCAGGCGGAGTTCGACAGCATCGGCGAGTATCTCGACGGCTACGGGCCGCGCATGCCGCAGGCGCTGAAGGACGAACAGGCCCGCATCGCCGGCCTGCTGGCGGACTGAGGCCGGTGTCGGGGACCCCCGCGCCGCCCGGCGCCCTGCCGGCCGATCGGGACGTGATGGTCGACGGGCGCCCGCTACGCGTTTTCGACGGGCACCTGCCGAACGTGGGCGAGTACGTGCAGGCGCTGGGGCGCGCGCCCTTCACCCGCACCGAGGTCGCTCGCGAGGACACCGCGGACTATCGCCACTGGGCGACGGAGATGAAGCTCGAGGCGCTGGTACGCCAGCCGATCTTCGAGGTCACGCGCCGCGCGGTGCTCGGCTTCTCCTCGCCCGGCCATGGCTACCGTCCCTACCGGGCCTACACGAATGTCGCCAGCTACGGCGACATGCTGTTCACCCATACCGATTGCCTGCCCGAGCAACGCGACCTCACCGCGCTGTGGTACCTGTGCGATCGCTGGGACCTGGAGTGGGGCGGGGAGACGGTGTTCTACGACGCCCAGGACGAACTGGTGTGCGCGGTGCGCCCGCGCCCGGGGCGCCTGGTGGTCTTCGACGGCGCGATCAAGCACGCCGGGCGTGCGCCCAACCGCATCTGCTACACGCCGCGCTACACCTTCGCGATCAAGTTCGAGCGCGTCGCCGTCGCCTGAACCTCATGCCGTCCCCACCGGTTTCCAGGCGGCCGGCATGCGCGCCAGCGGCGCGATCGCCCGGGACGACCACTCCAGCGCAGCGTCGACGATCGGACCCAGCCGTTCGCGCAGTTCCGCGCGTTCGCGTGCCCGCGTGTCGGGCCCGTACTGCCGGCCCGGGTCCTTGCTGTTGCGGGTGAACACCGCCTCGACCCGCGCATCGAAGGCCTGGCCCATGTCGTCCTCCCCGGTGTCGAGCCCCAGCCAGCCGGCCACCGCGGCCACCATCGCCGGCGGATCGTCGAGCAGGCGGGTCATGTCCAGGCTGCGCAGGCGGTCGCGTGGATCGTTGACCAGCGCGTCGGCGTAGCGCTCCACCTGTGCGTGCCAGACCAGCACGCTGGACTCGACGGGATTGAAGGGATGGGTGGGCGATACGCCAAGCGCCTGCTGCAGCTGCGTGCCCGGCAGCAGGTACTGGACCATCCATCGCAGCGGTTGCTCGGCGCCGGGCAGCTTCTTGAGGCAGGAATAGAGGAACTCCTCCAGGCTGCCATGGAGCAGTACCGCGCGGCTGTCGGGCGTGGCATCCAGCAGGCGGGGGATCAGGCGGTTCACCGCATTGGTGGGCTTGATGAGCACGCGGCCGGACGGCGCCCAGGGGCGCGCCAGCAGGTGGCACGCCTCCCCGATCCGGGTCCCGAGCCGGTCGGAAGCGGCCGGGTCCGGGGACAGCGACAGCGTGGCCAGGTCGGTCAGTGCATGCGGCTCCTTCAGGGCGATCGCATGGGGCGGCGCATGCAGCGCACGGGCGAGCAGGGTCGAGCAGCAGAACGCGGTATGGAACAGCCACGCGGGCGCGACAGTCGTCGAGGGATCGACGCCTGGCATCGGCAGCGCTTGCTTCCGCGCCCATGCATCCCCCATGCGCGCATCGAGGAACGGCGCAGCCAGGGTGGATGCGTCGATCGAGGCGAAGCAGAACGCGTCCGCCGAAGCGTCGTAGCTCACGGGGAAATGCCGCGGATCTTCGAGGTCCAAGGGGGGGGCGTTGCTCAATGCGGGATCCGCCTCGATGCATGCGAATGACCGGGCCACGCTACCAGATGGTCGTCCCGGCGGCACAGCGGCGCGGCGTGAGCGCGGTCCGGTTGCCCTGATACCATCCAGCATCCGCCGGGCGCAACGCGCCAGCGCACCTCGATCCACGTCAGGGGATGCATGCCAGCCAGCCCGACCATCGACATACACGGCTATGCGCTCGACGCCGCACTGGGCCCGCACTGGCAACGGGGCATGGCCCTGGCGGGGCAGGGCGACATGGCGGCCGCGGCGGCGTGCATGCAGTCGATCGTCGACGTCCAGCCGGGCCACCTGCCCGCCAGGTTGCAACAGGCGCACTTCCTGCTCGGCGCCGATCGCTATCGCGATGCCCTGGCGATCGCGGTGGACCTGGCCTCCAGCGTGCCGGCCAACCTGGAGTTCGCCTGGCACCTGGTGCGCCTGTTGCGCCGGTTCGAACTGCACGAGCAGGTGGCGGGCGTCGTCTCGCGGAGCGGTTGGGAGCGGAGTTCGAACGCCGGGGACCTCGTGCGCTTGGCCGCCCAGCTCGGGCCCATCGGGCTCTATGAACCCATGACGGCGTTGCTGGACCGCGCCGCGGACCTGGGCGCCGCAGGCCAGGACGTGCAGGTATTGCGCGGCACGGTCTCGCTCGTCGCCGGCGACACGAGCGGCGCTGCGCGCCATCTGCGCCAGGCCCTGGCCGCGGGAAGCAGCCCGCTGCCGCATGTGCGGTGGATGCTGACGCTCCAGGAAGACGCGGCGCACGCGGCAGCGGACATGCGCGCGATCGAAGACGAAATCGTCCGCGTGCGACCCGGCAGCGAGGACGAGGCCTATCTGGCGTTCGCCCTGCACAACCTGCGTCACGCGGCGGGCGACGTGGAGGGGGCATGGACGGCGCTGGAGCGCGGGTGCCGGGTCAAGCGGCAGGCCGCCAGGCACGACGACGCCCGCCAGCAACGCCTGTTCGACGCGCTCGCCGGGGTGGCGCTGCCGGAGGTGCCGCCCGACGCGTCGCCCGCGACGGGTGCTGGGCCGCGCCCGGTCTTCATCGTCGGCATGTTCCGTTCCGGCACGAGCGTCGTCGAGCGCGTGCTGTCGGGCCATCCCGGCGTCGCCGACGGCGGCGAGAGCTACGTGATGCCCGCGGCGATGTGCGCGGCCGCCGACCATCTGTGCAACGAGGTTGTAGATGAGCGAATGATCGGGCGTGTCGATGCCGCGGGGCTGCGCATCGCGGCCGAGCGGTTCCGCGCCCACGCGCGATGGAAGGCGCGCGGGCGCGCGGTGTTCACCGAGAAGCTGCCCTCCAACTTCCTGCTCACCGGCTACATCCTGGCCTCGATGCCGGAGGCGCGCATCGTGCACATGCGGCGCGACCCGATGGACACCTGCTTCTCCAACCTGCGCACCTTCTTCACCGGCGCGGCCGGCTACAGTTACGACCAGGCCTCGCTGGCGCGCTATTACCTGGGCTACCGGGCGCTGATGGCGCATTGGCGCGAGCGCTATCCGGAGCGGATCCTCGACGTCGACTACCAGGCCTTCGTCGACGACCCCGAAGGGCAGGCGCGTCGATTGCTGGCCTTCTGCGGGCTGGATTTCATGCCGTCGGTGCTCGACGTCGGCCGCTCCGGCGGCTATTCCGCGACGGCGAGCATCGGCAGCGTGCGCAAGGGGATACTGCGCAACCGCGGTGGCGCCTGGCGTCCCTACGCGGCGCACCTGCAGCCGCTCCTCGAGGGCCTTGCGCCGGTCCTCGCGGCGGACGGCGGCTGACCGCGCGGTCTCAGCCGTCCTTCATGCCGAACCAGCAGTTGAAGGCGATGGTGATTCGCTCGTCGCTGCCATAGAACGGCATCACTTCGTGCTGCAGCCAGGACGGGAACAGGACCAGTTGCCCCCCCTTGAAGCGGATGCTCCAGGTGCCGTGGTGGTACGGCGGGCGCTGGCGCATGTTGCCGGCGTCGGTGAAGTAGTTGCTGTAGTGGTGCGGGCTGTGGAAGCGCAGCACGCCCGACTCCTCCCGATCGGCCGGGGTCTCGCCGGGATCGACGCAGTAGACGCCCGACCATGAGGCCATCGGGTGCGCATGCATGATCGTGAAGCCGCCATGGCGGGTCACGTGGAACCATGTGTGGGAGAAGATCTGCAGGCGCTGCATCTCCTCGGCGCTGTAGCCGTTGATGTCCTGGATCGTGCGTCCCAGGGCGGTCCAGCAGAAATGGCGCAGTTGCTGGATGCACTCGTCCGGCCATGCGAAGAGGTTGAAGTCGCTCTCGAACACGCCCGCCTGCTGCTTCAGGGAGGGGCTGGGGTTCGCGTAACGGGCACCCTCCGCCTCGCGGGCCAGCAGCAGGGGCTTGATCCGCGCATTGAGCGCGTCGGCCTCGGGATGGGTGTCCTGGGCCATGGGGACGGCGAACATGGGGCTGATCTGCAGCGTCATGGGGGCGGGTTCCAGCGGGGACGAGCGGGTTCGGGGCGTTGGCGACGGTGTGCCGGAAAGAACTACGGCCCCTTTCGGGGCCGTAGCAAGGTAACGCAATAACGGGTCTATCAGAACTTCTGCGTGTAGCGCATGTAGAAGAACTGGCCCGGGACCTCGTACTGGGGATCGAAGCTGTTGGCGAAGGTCGTCACGGAGCGCGGCGGATCCTCATCGAAGATGTTGTTGATGCCCACCGCGATCTGGGCGTTCCAAGGCGCGTTCCAGTAGGCGCTGACGTCGTTGTAGAACGTGTCGTCGAGCTCGTTGCGCGGACGGAGACCTTCCGAGGTGCGACGGGTCGGATCCGAGCAGAGCAGCTGGATGTTGGCTGCTTCCACTGCGGGATTCGAGCTGAAGCCACGGCATTCCTCGACCTGCGCATCGTAGTAACGCAGGGCCCAGGTCGCACCCCAATCGCCCATTTCCCATCGGGTCATCAGGTTCGAACGGATGCGCCAGTTGTTGTTGCGATCCGTGTACTCGCCGACCTGGTTGTCGCCGTCGCCATTGTCCTCGTAGTTCGCCATGTAGGTGCTGTCCCACACGAACGAGAACTTGCCCCACGAGGTTTCCGGCAGACGATAACCGATGGTCATGTCGTAGCCTTCGACTTCGCGGCTACCGATGTTCAGGCCAGCCGCCAGCAGGTCGGTCAGGAAGCCGCCACCGCCACGGGTGACCAGGCCGCAGGCCTGCCCGTTGCCGTTCTCGTAGCAGTCATCGAGGATGAAGTTGCCGGAGAACGTGGTGATGGTGTCCTCGAGCTCGATCTTCCACCAATCCAGCGAGATGTCGAAGCCTTCCAGCCAGCTCGGGTTGTAGACGAAGCCCAGGGTCTGGTTGGTCGCCTTCTCCGGCAGCAGGTTGGGGTTGCCACCGACGCTGATAC
>JAUIJO010000046.1 GCA_030431185.1 Gammaproteobacteria bacterium
CGCTGTCGAACATCTACAAGGAACTGCAGCGCGACATCGGCATGACGCCCCCCGGGCACGGCTACCTGATGCCCTGGGCTCGACAGGGGGTGCTGCTGCTCAACTCGGTTCTCACCGTGGAAGCCGGGCGTGCCGGCAGCCACCAGGGCAAGGGCTGGGAGGGGTTCACCGACCACGTGGTGGAAACGCTCGACCGCGAGCGCGAGGGACTGGTGTTCCTGTTGTGGGGCAGCTACGCACAGGCCAAGGGCAAGGTCATCGACCCGCGCCGCCATCGTGTGCTCAAGGCGCCGCACCCTTCGCCCTTGTCCGCGCACCGGGGGTTCATCGGCTGTGGCCACTTTTCCGCGGCGAACGAGTACCTGGCCCGGCAGGGCGCGGCGCCGGTGGACTGGACGCTGCCGCCCGCCGCCTGATCCCGCCGCCGCCCGCCCTTTGCGTCCGGCGCGCGCGGGGGCGATGATGGCCTTGTCCTGCGTGGTGTCGACGCATGGTATCCAACGGGGTGGCCAGATGGGGTGGAAAATGAAGCTGACATTGACCGGCGTGGGCACCCTGGCGCTTTCAGCGCTGCTGTTCGTCATGCTCGGCTGTTCCAGCCTGCCGCCCCGACCCGAGGGTCCCGCGGTGCAGGCGCTGCCCGTGGGCCAGGAGACCCGGCTCGACCAGGTGGTCGCGCCCGCCCTGGAGGCCCGGCCCGGGCAGTCGGGCTTCCACCTGGTCTCCGACGGCGTCGAGGCCTTCGCCCTGCGCGGGCTGTCGGGGCGCGCCGCCGAGCGCAGCCTGGACCTGCAGTACTACATCTGGCACGACGACCTGACCGGCCGCCTGCTCGCGCTCGAGGTCATCGAGGCCGCCGATCGCGGCGTGCGCGTGCGCGTGCTGCTCGACGACATGGACGCACGCGCCAAGAACTTCGCCATCGCCGCGCTGGCCGCGCATCCCAACATCAGCGTGCGGGTGTTCAATCCGTTCGCCTCGCGCCAGGGCTTCTTCGGCAAGGCGATGGAAGGCCTGACCAGCTTTTCGCGCATCAACCACCGCATGCACAACAAGAGCTGGATCGTCGACAACCGGTTCGCGCTCGCGGGCGGGCGCAACATCGGCGACGAGTACTTCTCCGCGAGCGAGCACGTCAACTTCAACGACCTCGACCTCGCCTTCGTCGGTCCCGCCGTCAACGAGCTGAGCGCGTCCTTCGACCGCTACTGGAACTCCGACCAGGTCTGGCCGATCGAGACGCTCAGTCCCGACGACGTCGATACCCAGGCCCTGGACGACCTGCGCCGCCGCGCCCAGGCCTACGCGGTCGAAGCGCGGCAGACGCCCTACATCAAGGCGATGGAGGGGCATGACGCCGTGGCGGCGGCCAAGGCCATGGCCTTGCCGATGAACTGGACCGGGCACTGGAAGGTGCTCAGCGACGCCCCCGACAAGGCCACGCGCGACACCGCGCCGCTGGAGAGTTCCGCCGTGCTGCACGGCCTGACGCAAGCGGTGGGCCAGGCCCAAGAGGAGGTGGTGCTGGTGTCGCCCTACTTCGTGCCGGGCAGGAGCGGTACCGGACAACTGGTCGGCCTGGTCGCCAAGGGCCGTGACGTCCGCATCCTGACGAACTCCCTGGCCGCGAACGACGTCGCCGCCGTGCACGGCGGCTACTCCGCCTACCGGAAGGATCTGCTGGAAGGCGGTGTCGCGCTGTGGGAACTCAAGCCCGAACGCGTCGCGGGGGACGGCAAGGAGGGCAAGGAAGGCATCAGCATGTTCGGCTCCTCCGGCGCGAGCCTCCACAGCAAGGCGGCGGTGATCGACGGCCGGGTCGCCTTCGTGGGTTCGTTCAACCTGGACCCGCGCTCGGTCTCGTTGAATTCCGAACAGGGCATCCTGGTCGAGGAGCCCGTGATCGCCGCCCAGGTCGCCTCGCTGTTCCAGGCCATGACCTCGCCGGCCTCGTCCTGGCAGGTCACGCTCGAGGACGGGGACCTGCGTTGGAGCGACGGCACGGAGAGCTTCGACAAGGAGCCCGAGGCCAGCTTCGGCCGCCGCTTCCAGGCCAAGGTGGCGCGCTGGTTGCCGGTCGAGACCCTGCTTTGAGCGCAAGGGCGCAAGTCATGAACATGAACAGGTGCTTTGTCCCATGAACGCAACGCTGTGAACTTATCGATGGTTTAGCAGTCATATACGGTGACTGCTAAGATGACTGCCATGACCCAGACTGCCTCCACCGCCCTGATCCCCAACAACCTGCCGGTGCCCAATGCACTGGGGTCGCTCGACGCCTACATTGGCGCCGTCTACCAGATCCCGGTGCTGACCTCGGAGGAAGAGCAATCGCTGGCCCGTCGCTTCCACGAGGACGAGGACCTCGATGCCGCCCGCGAACTGGTGCACTCGCACCTGCGCTTCGTGGTGCACGTCGCGCGCGGCTACAACGGCTACGGCCTGCCGCTCGGCGACCTGATCCAGGAAGGCAACATCGGCCTGATGAAGGCGGTCAAGCGTTTCGACCCGGACCAGGGCGTGCGCCTGGTGAGCTTCGCCGTGCACTGGATCCGTGCCGAGATGCACGAGTTCATCCTGAAGAACTGGCGCATCGTCAAGGTCGCCACGACCAAGGCGCAGCGCAAGCTGTTCTTCAACCTGCGCAAGAGCAAGAAGCGCCTGGGCTGGCTCAATGCCGCCGAGGTCAGCGCGGTGGCCAAGGACCTCAACGTCTCCGAGCGCGAAGTGCTCGAGATGGAGTCGCGCCTGTCGGGCCGTGACATCGGCTTCGATGCGCCGGCCAACGAGGACGAAGAGCGCGCCCCGCCGTCGCCGGCGGCGTACCTGCGGACCGCCGAGGAGGACCCCTCGCAGCTGTACGAGCGCGAGGACGAGGAGGACAACCAGCTGGCGCTGCTGCGCGAAGGCCTGTCCAACCTCGACGAGCGCTCGCGCGACATCGTCAAGCGTCGCTGGCTCGATGGCGAGGGCAAGATCACGCTGCAGGAACTGGCCGACGAATACGGCGTCTCCGCCGAACGCATCCGCCAGATCGAGGCCAACGCCCTGAAGAAGATGCGCGCGCTGTTTGCTGCGTGATTCGTGATTCGTGATTCGTGATTCGTGATTCGTGATTCGTGATTGGTGATTCGTGATTCGTGATTCGTGATTCAAAAAGGCCCGCTCAGCGGGCCTTTTTCGTGGATGCTCCACTTGCCGCCAAACGCCAAACGCCAAACGCCAAACGCCAAACGCCAAACGCCAAACGCCAAACGCCAAACGCCAATCACCAATCACCAATCACCAATCACCAATCACCAATCACCAATCACCAATCACCAATCACCAATCACGGCGCCCTTGGGCGCCCCAGGATGATCCGCGCGTGGCGCTGGTAGCTCCAGTAGGCCCAGACCCAGTTGATGAGCACGATGAGCCGGTTGCGGAACCCGATGAGGAACATCACGTGCACGCACAGCCAGAACCACCACGCGAGTAGGCCCGACAGGCGGAGGCCGTGGACGTCGACGACCGCGGCCATGCGGCCGATGGTGGCCAGGTTGCCCATGTCCCGGTAGCGGAAGGCCGGGGTGGGGCGTCCGGCCAGGCGGGCACGGATCGCCCGGGCGACATGCGCGCCCATCTGCTTGGCGGCGGGCGCCACGCCGGGTACGGACTTTCCGTCCTGCTGCACGCTCGCCAGGTCGCCCGCGACGAAGACCTCCGGCCGGCCCGGCACCGACAGGTCCGCCTCGACCTGCACGCGGCCGGCGCGGTCGCGCGGGGCGTCGAGCATGGCGCCCAGCGGGGAGGCGGCCACGCCGGCCGCCCAGAGCACCGTGCGCGCGGGCACGCGCTCGCCGCCGATCACGTAGCCCGCGGCGTCGATCGCCTCCACGGCCCGGCCGGTCGCGACTTCCACGCCGAGTTTGCCGAGCTGCCGGTGCGCCTTGGCCGACAGCGATTCCGGGAACGAGGACAACACCCGGGGACCGGCCTCGACCAGGCGCACCCGGGCCTCCGACGGGTCGATGCGGCGGAACTCGTCCTTCAGCGTGTGGCGGGCGATCTCCGCCAGGGTGCCGGCCAGTTCCACCCCGGTCGGGCCCCCGCCCACCACGGCGAAGCTGAGCCAGGACGCGCGCTCGGCGGGGTCGTCCGCCGCCTCCGCGCGCTCGAAGGCCATCAGCACCCGGCGGCGGATGTCGATGGCGTCGTCCAGCGACTTCAGGCCGGGCGCGTGCGGAGCCCAGGCGTCGTGCCCGAAGTAGGCGTGCGTCGCGCCGCTCGCCAGGACCAGATGGTCGTAGTGAAGGACATCGCCATCGGCCAGGTGGACGCATCGCGCGCTGGCGTCGATGCCGCTGACCTCGCCCAGGCGCACTTCGACGTTGTCCTGCCGGCGCAGGATGTGTCGCAGCGGTGCGGCGATGTCCGGCGCCGACAGCCCGGCGGTGGCGACCTGGTACAGCAGGGGCTGGAACAGGTGGTGGTTGCTGCGGTCGACCAGGGTGATGCGCACGTGGTCGCGGGACAGTGCGCGGGTGGCCCACAGGCCGGCGAACCCGCCGCCGACCACGATCACGTGTGGATGCGGTCCGGGGATCATGTGCGGCTCCCCGCTGCAGCGACGCCGGGAAGCGCACCGGGACGGTGGCGGGGACCCGGAAGCGGGCGCCCGACCACGCGGGGTTCGCGCCCGAGCAGGAGGGGCAGCCGGTTCTCGCGCGGGCAATTGTCCCGCCGCAGCAGTTCCCAGTGTCCATGGGAATACGGGGTGACATGCAGGAGGTCGCAGGCATGGCTGGCCGCCCGCGCCAGCCAGCCGGGTACCGCGAGCTGGATCGCCGGACGGTCGTGGTGGAGGCGACGCATGGCCGCCACGTGCTCGGCCAGGGTGCAGGGGTGCAGGCCGCCGAGCTCGTGCTCGCGCGGCAGGTCGTCCGCGGCGGGGGCTTCGACCAGGGCGGCGATGGCTTCGCCGAGGTCGCCCACGTCGAGCACCGCGATGCGTCCCAGCGCGTCGGCCGGCAGCACCAGCAGCGGCCAGCGGGCCACCCGGCGGATCCAGCGGGCCCCGAAACCGCCGTCGCCGTCGAGCAGGGAAGGGCGGACGATGTGCCAGTCCGCCCCGCTCGCGCGCAGGGCCGCCTCGCCGTCGCGCTTGGAGCGCAGGAAGCCGCTGCGGACCGCGCCGTCCAGGCCCAGCGCGGATACGTGGACCAGGCGGATCCCGCGCTCGCCGCAGGCCGCCGCGAGCGTGGCCGGGCCCAGGTGATGGACGCGTGCGTAGGTTTCCCGGCCCCGGGGCCGCAGGATGCCGACGCAGTTGACCACCGTGTCGACATCGCCCAGCACCCCGGTCCAGTCGAGTGCGTGGCCCATGCGTTCCATGCGCACCGCGCGGAACGCCAGCGGCGCCGTGTCCGTGCCGTGCTGGCGCCGCCCCGGGTGCCGGCTGCCGATGGTGACGCGCAGGCCGCGTCGCAGCAGGGCCTCGACGACGTGGCGGCCGATGAAGCCGGCGCCGCCGAGTACGAGTACGTGCGCGGGGTCGCCCGGCGGGGCGGGCGGCTGGAGCTTCACCGTGGCGTGCATGTCCCTGCGTCCTTATCGGTAATTTCTGTATTGACAGAAATATATGACGAAACTAATCTCAAGCCAAGCCCCGCCCGCCGTTGCCGGTCCCGCCATGAGCGCACCCGATCCCTTGCCCCCGATCTCACGACGGTTCGTCCTCCATTGGGGCGAGATGGGGTCGCGCTGGGGCGTCAACCGCAGTGTCGCGCAGATCCACGCGCTGCTGTTCCTGTCCGAGCAGCCGTTGCACGCCGAGGACATCACCCGGACCCTCGGCATCGCGCGCTCCAACGTCAGCACCAGCCTGCGCGAGCTGCTCAACTACGAACTGGTGCGCACGGTGCACCTGATGGGCGACCGCCGCGACCACTTCGAGACCTCCAAGGACGTCTGGACGCTCTTCCGCACGGTGGTCCGGGAGCGCAAGGCGCGTGAGTTCGACCCGACCGTGGCCATGCTGGGCGAATGCATGGCCTCGCCGGAGCTGGCCGACGAGTCGCCCGAAGTGCGGGCCCGCATCCAGGACACCCTGGCGATGATGGCCGCGCTGTCGTCCTGGGGCGACGAGATGTTGCGCCTGGAGCCGGCGACGCTGATGAAGGTGATGAAGCTCGGCAGCCGCATCCAGAGACTCCTGCGCGACGGCTAACCTGCCCGCCTCAGGCCATGTCGCGGTCGATCCGCGAGGTCGTCCGCGTATCGGGCATCCACAGGTAGACCAGCAGCGAGACCGCGATGCAGGCGGTGACGTACCAGTAGAAGCCCTGCTCCATGCCCGCCTGCTTGAACCACAGGGCCACGTACTCGGCCGTGCCCCCGAACACGCAGACGGTGAGGGCATAGGGCAGGCCCACGCCGAGTGCGCGGACCTCCACCGGGAACAGCTCGGCCTTCACCACCGCGTTGATCGAGGTGTAGCCGCTGACGATCGCCAGCGCCGCGAGGATCAGCCAGAAGGCCTGGCCCGCGGTACTGACCTGCTGCAGCGTCACGAGGATCGGCACCGTGCACAACGTGCCCATCACGCCGAAGGCGACCAGGATGGGGCGCCGCCCGATGCGATCCGACAGCGCGCCCACCAGCGGCTGCATCAGCATGTAGACGAACAGCGTCGATGCGTTGAGCAATGCCGCGGTGCGGCTGTCGAGCCCGGCGCTGTTGACCAGGAACTTGTGCATGTACGTCGTGTACGTATAGAACGCGAGCGTGCCACCCATCGTCAGGCCGACCACCGTCAGCAGCGCGCGCGGATGTTGCAGCAGGGCGCGCATCGTGCCCTGTCGCTGCTGGTGGGCGCGCGTGCGATCGGACCCGCTGCGTTCGAAGGACTCGGTCTCGAGCATGTTGCGTCGCAGCCAGACGGCGCTGACCGCGGCGATCGCGCCGATCGCGAAGGGGATCCGCCAGCCCCAGTCGCGCAGCTGCTGGTCGGTCAGGAACACCTGCTGCAGGGCGATCAGCACGCCGAGCGCGAGCAGGTGCCCCATCACCAGGGTCACGTACTGGAAGCTCGACCAGAAGCCCCGGTGCTCGCGCGTGGCCATCTCGCTCAGGTAGGTGGCCGAGGTCCCGTACTCGCCGCCCACGCTGAGCCCCTGCAGCAGCCGTGCGAACACCAGCAGTGCGGGTGCGGCCACGCCGATGGAGGCGTAGCCGGGGGTGAAGGTGATGATCAACGAGCCGGCGCACATCATCAGCACCGACAGCAGCAACGCCGCCTTGCGGCCATGCCGGTCGGCATGGCGGCCGAGCAGCCAGCCGCCCAGGGGCCGCATCAGGAAGCCGACGGCGAAGATCGCCGCGGTCTTGAGCAACTGCGAGGTGCGGTCGCCGTCCGGGAAGAACACGTGCGCGAAGTACAGCGAGAACGCGGCGTAGGTGTACCAGTCGTACCACTCGACCAGGTTGCCGACCGAGCCGGAGAAGATGCTGCGCAGGCGCCGGGCGGGCGTCAGCCCGGTCGGCGACGCCACCGTCATGCCGGCGAGGGGGTGACCCCCAGGCGTTCCCCGAGCAGGCCTTCGAGCTTGCGCTGGTCGGCCGCGAACTTGCGGATGCCCTCGGCCAGCTTGTCGCTCGCCATGGCGTCCTCGTTGTGCGCCCAGCGGAACCGCGCCTGGTCCATCGGCGCCGGGGTGGCCGCACGCTCGCCGTCGTCGACGAGGGCACGGGCGACGTCGCCGGTCGCGCCCTCGAGTTCGCCCAGCAGGTCGGGGGAGATCGTCAGGCGATCGCAGCCGGCCAGCGCCAGCACCTGCCCCGTGTTGCGGAAGCTCGCGCCCATCACCACGGTGTCGTAGCCGTGGCGCTTGTAGTACTGCCAGATACGGGCCACCGACTGCACGCCCGGATCGTCCTGCGGCGTCACCGGGCGGTCCATGCCGTTGGCGAGGTGCCAGTCGAGGATGCGGCCGACGAAGGGCGAGATCAGGAACACCCCGGCCTCGGCGCAGGCCACGGCCTGGGCGAAGGAGAACAGCAGGGTCAGGTTGCAATGGATGCCTTCGCGCTCGAGCTGCTCCGCCGCGCGGATGCCTTCCCAGGTCGCCGCGACCTTGACCAGCAGGCGGTCGGGGCCGATGCCGGCGTCGGCGTACAGCCCCACCAGCTTGCGCGCCTGCGCCAGCGTGGCTTCGGTATCGAAGCTGAGGCGCGCGTCGACTTCGGTCGAGACCCGGCCCGGGATCAGCTTGAGGATCTCGCCGCCGATCGCGACCGCCAGCCGGTCGCCCGCGTCGGCCACGCGCGCCGCGTCGTCGCCGCCGCGTGCCGATGCGAGCGCCGCGTCGATCAGGCCCGAATAGCCCGGCAAGGTCGCGGCCTTCAGCAGCAGGGACGGGTTGGTGGTGGCGTCGAGCGGCGTGAAGCGGGCGATCGCATCGATGTCGCCGGTGTCGGCCACGACCGAGGAGAGGTCGCGCAACTGCTGGAGCTTGGAGGTCATGGTTCGCGGGGTCCCGTGGCGGAAACGGAGGCGTCTGTCGGAGGAGAGGATGACACGTCATGCACGTGCCACGCACCTTGCTGCGGTAGTCTCCTGTCCAGACCCCGTCCACGGAGGCCGCATGGCCGAGCCCGAGAAGCGAATCGCCCTGTTGATCGACGCCGACAATGCGCCGGCGTCCAAGATAGACGTGGTGCTGGCCGAAGTCGCCCGCTACGGGGCCGCCAACGTGCGCCGTGCCTATGGCAACTGGAAGAGCCCGGCGATGAAGGGCTGGGAAGCGGTCCTGCACGAGTATGCGATCCGGCCGATCCAGCAGTTCGCCTACAGCAAGGGCAAGAACGCCTCGGACATGGCGATGGTGATCGACGCGATGGACCTGCTGTACGCCGGCCGGCTCGACGCCTTCGCGATCGTGTCCTCGGACGCGGACTTCACCCCCCTGGTGATGCGCATCCTTACCGAGGGCGTGAAGGTCTACGGGTTCGGCGCGAGGCAGACGCCGGAACCCTTCGTCAATGCCTGTTCCAAGTTCACCTACGTCGAGGCGCTGGGCCAGGGGGCGACGGCCGACAACGGCGGCTCCGCCACGCGGGCGATGTCGGCGAAGGAACTGCGCGGCGACACCCGCCTGCTGCAGATGCTGCGCAGCGCCGTCGATTCCGCCAGCGAGGACGACGGCTGGGCGCACCTGGGCGCGGTCGGCAGCCAGGTCGGCAACCAGGCCTCCTTCGATCCGCGCAACTACGGCTACCGCAAGCTCAGCGACCTGATCGAGGCGATCGGCCTGTTCGAGGTCAAGCGCCAGAACCAGGCCGTGCTGGTGCGCGACAAGCCCAAGGGCAAGCCGGGCACCCGGCGCGACTGAGCAGTCGCGCACCGGCGCGAGTTCTACGCCCGCGTGTTCGCCTTCCTCGCCGGACACATCGGCGGCGCGACGCCTCAATCCCGGTCGGGTGCCCCCAGCGGGAACAGCGACCGGTAGGGACGCGCCTCGTCCACCGCCCGGGCGAACGAGGGTCGGGCCAGCAGGCGCCGGCGGTAGGCGTGCACGCGCTCGTGGGCCGGGTCGATCGGATGCGACCAGTCGGCGTAGAACAGCGCGGGCGCCGCGGCGCAGTCGGCCAGGGTGAAGCGGCCGCCGGTCGCCCACTCGCGCCCGTCCAGTTCGCCATCCAGCCAGCGGTAGGCGGTCTCCAGCATGCGGCGCGCGTCGGCGACGCCCACCGGGTCGCGGTCGGGTTCGGCGCGCATGCGGTCGAACACCAGCTTCTGCTGCGGCGTCGAGACGTAGTTGTCGAAGAAGCGGTCAAGCCGTCGCGCCTCCAGCGCGAGCCCAGGGTCGTCGGGCAGCAGCGTTACCGGGCCGGGATGGTGCAGTTGCAGGTACTCGATGATGATCGTCGCCTCCTGCACCACGCGCGCGCCATCGCGAAGCAGCGGGAAGCGCTTGATCGGCCACAACGCCTCGAATTCGCGCCAATGCGAGGGGTGCTCGGGCGAGAGCATGCGGCACTCGAACGGCGTGGCGTTCTCGTACAGGGCGATCAGTGCCTTCTGGCAGTACGACGAGAACGGATGGGCGTAGAGCTGCAGGGGCATGGACGGGCCTCCGGGGTTCGCATTGACGACGGATGGCGGGTGCCCGCATCGACATGCCGCCCGGCGGCGTCAGTACAGGTCGATCGGGTCGACGTCGAGCGACCAGCGCACCTTGCGCGCTTCGGGGGCGGCATGGATCGCCGGCAGCGCGGCATCGAGGACGGCATGCAGCGGCCGGCGACCGGCCGCCGACAGCAGCAATTGCGAACGCTGGTAGCCTGCCCGGCGCGGCATCGGCGCGGGAATCGGTCCCTGGACTTCGAACGCCGCGTCCGCCTGTGCGGGGGCGTGCGCTTCGAACTGGTGGCGCGCCATGCGCAGGAACGCTTCGGCCACTTCGACCTGGCGGGCCTCCGCGCGCAGCAGCGCCATGTGGCTGAAGGGCGGGAAAGCCGCTGCTTCGCGTTGCGGCAGCTCGGTGTCCGCGAAAGCCCCGTAGCCGCCGTTGAGCAGCGTCTCAAGCAGCGGATGTCCCGGATGGTGGGTCTGCAGCAGGACCTCGCCCGGCTTGTCGGCCCGACCCGCGCGCCCGGCCACCTGGACCAGCAGTTGCGCGAGTTTTTCCGGTGCGCGGAAATCGGCGCTGAACAGGCCTTCGTCGATGCCGACCACCGCCACCAGGGTCAGGCCGGCGATGTCGTGGCCCTTGGCCAGCATCTGCGTGCCGACGAGGATGCCGGGGGCATCGCCGAACTCGGCCAGCAGCTGTTCCATGGCATCGCGCCGCTGGGTGCTGCCGCGGTCGATCCGCAGCACCGGGGTTCCGGGGAAGCGCGCCTTCAGTGCGTCCTCGATGCGCTCGGTGCCCGCACCCTGCGGCTGCAGGGCCAGTCCGCCGCAATCGGGGCAGGCGTCGGGGACGCGCTGTCGGGCCCCGCAGTGGTGGCATTGCAGGCGGCGACCGGCGCCGTGCACGGTCATCGGCGTGCCGTGCAGCGGCGTGCTGCAGCGCGGGCACTGGGCGCTCCATCCGCAGTCGTGGCAGAGCAGTACCGGGGCGTAGCCGCGTCGGTTCTTGAACACCAGGACCTGGCCGCCGGCGTCCAGCGCCTGCTGGATCGCGGCCAGCATCTCGGGTGACAGCCCGGCATCGAGGGGGCGCTTGCGCACGTCGATCACCCGCACCCGCGGCGGCCTGGCGTTGCCTGCACGTTCGCGCAGGCGCAGATGGGTGTAACGGCCGGCGCGCGCATTGCGCAGCGACTCCAGCGAAGGCGTGGCGCTGCCGAGCAGGACCGGCACGTCCAGCGCCTTGCCGCGGACCAGGGCGAAGTCGCGGGCGTGGTAGCGGATGCCGTCGAGCTGCTTGAAGCTGCCGTCGTGCTCTTCGTCGATGACGATCAGCCCGGCGTCGGGCAGCGGCAGGAAGATCGCCGAGCGCGTGCCGACCACCACGCGCGCTTCGCCGCGTGCGGCGGCAGCCCAGACCCGCGCGCGCTCGCCGTCGGCCAGGCCCGAATGCAGCGCATGCACCGGCACGCCGAGCCGGGTGCGGAAGCGCGACAGGGTCTGGGGGGTCAGGCCGATCTCGGGCACCAGCACCAGGGCCTGCCGGCCGCGTGCCAGGCAGTCGGCGATGGCGTGGAGGTAGACCTCGGTCTTGCCGCTGCCGGTCACGCCGTCCAGCAGCAGGGGATGGAAGTGCCCGTCCGTGGCCAGCACCGCGTCCACGGCGGCCTGCTGGTCGGGGTTGAGGCGGGGGCCGGCGCCGGGTTCGGGCGCCACGGCCGAGGGTGCGATCGCCACGCGCTCGGCGAACCCGCGTTTGGCCAGGCTGCGCGCGGCGGCCCGCCAGTCTTCCACGTGTCCCGGGCGGTCCCCATCGTCGAGGCGATCCTCGGCCACCCCGGCGCCCGGGTCCTGGCCGGCCTGCAACTGCGTGGCCAGCCGGGCGGGACGACCGGCGCGCATCCCGGGCAGGGCGGTGGCCCCGGCCCCGGTCAGGCGCCAGGCCCAGGCATGGGTGTCGGGGAGCGGCTCGCCGTGGCGCAGGGGGCCGGGCAGGGCGGTGGCCAGGACCTCGCCGAGCGGCGCGTGGGTGTAGCGGGCCAGCCAGCGCAGGGAGGCCAGCAGCTCGCCATCGAACAGAGGGGCCTCGTCGATGCGCTCCAGGACCGCTTTCGGGTCGCCGATCGCAGGATCGAGCGGCCCCGTGGCCACCACCACGCCGATTTTGTCGCCCGAGCGGCCGAACGGCACGCGCACGCGGCAACCGACCGGGTCGGGGAGGGCGGCGGCGCCCGCCGGGGGGAGGTAGTCGAACAGCCGCGGCAGGGGGACGTGAAGGGCCACGCGCCAGGCAGTCGGGTCGGGGCTGAACGGGGTGCTGGCGGGGCGGGCGGGCATGCCGCCAGTCTATGGGATGCGCCGGCTTCCTGGTTTCATGTCAGTTGCGGGTCATTGTTGCCTGTCATGTGATGAAAATCACGCAAGTCACCGGATGCAAAGAAGAAATTTCCTTATCCACACCAGCTGTGGATAACTCTGTGCATGTCGTGTCGGCAGAGGGGCGTAACGCCGCTGCAATAAGCCTTCACGCCAGCTTGGCGAAAAAATAGCCACAGGTAAAATATTAATATATTTCAATAACTTAACCGTGAAACATTCGTGACCTCGCGGGCGGCAGCGGGGTCGGCCCACGGGGGGTGACGGTTTTCTTACTGCTGTGCACAACCGATTTGCGGCGGAAACCTGCGTCACACTTGGCGGAGCACGTAATACGCAGTTGTCAAGCCTGAACCGGTCGGGCGACCTCGCCTGCAACACGGGTCACGGAAGGGCACGGTCCGCGCGTTTTTTTCCGTCTTCCGGATGCCGGAGGCGGGGTCGCCGTGGCTATCATGCGCAGATGCCCTTGCATGCGCCATGACCCCTCCGCCCGCATCGCCTCCTTCGGCTGCCCTGGCCGCGTTCATGCGCGGCGTGGAGCGTCGTGCCGCGGTGCTCGCGGAACTCCAGGCCGGTGACGCCGCGGCGGGGGACGCCGCGGTCGAGGCGGCGCTGTATGCCTTCGGGGCCGAGGCCGATCGCCTGCCGATGCGCCAGTGGCCATTGCGGTTCTGGTCGGGCCTGTTGGCCGCCCCCGCCTTGCAGCGGCGGGTCGAGGTGGCCATCGCGCTGGACGCCACCGACCGCCTGGCGGAGCTGGGCAGCGGTCCCCGTGCGGCGGTCCTGCTGCAACTCGCGGCCGGATTGACCGAAGATGAGGCGGCGCAGGTGCTGGGCGTGACCGTCGCCGGTTACCGCCTCGCGCTGGCCAGGGCGGTCGCCGAAGACGGCACCGGGCTCAGCCAGCAGCAGGCCTGGCAGCGCCTGCGCGAGCAGGTCCAGATGCGCATACGCCTGCTGCCGCCACCCCGCATGTCCCACCTGGCCCGCGTGCGCGAGGCGGCTCTGCGCGGCGAGTTGCCGGACGTGCCGGCCGGCAACTCGCCGGACCCGGCGCGACGGGATGGGGGCGGCGCCGCATCCACACGGCCCCGCGCCCGCCTGCTGCGCCTGCTGTGGGCCTTGTTGGCCCTGTGCGCGCTGGCACTCGCGGCCACCTTCTGGTGGCCGTTTCCCGGTTTCGATCCGCTGGGCCTGTCCGCCGCGTCGCGGGCGCGGTCGGTGCCGGGCATGGGCGAGGTGCGGGTCGAGGCCCTGGAGGCCGCCGAGCCGGCCGCATCGCACTACGATGCCCAGGCGGCGCTGCTGCTGCATCCCGATTTCGACCTCCTGGCCGATCCCGAAGGGGCGGAGGTGGCGACCGACATGGATTTCTACGCCTGGCTCATCGCCGACGGCGCGAAGGCCGCCGACCCGATGTTGCCGCCGCTCGAGTCCGAGGCCGACGACGACCCCATGGACACGCCAAGCGGTCCCATCGAAGACGCGGAGCGCGACGATGCGATGCTCTGAACCCGTGGCCCGGCCTGCAGCGCGGGGGGCGTGGATCCTGCTCGCATGCCTGGCGATGGCGACCGGCGCCGGTATCGCGGCGCCGCCATCGCTGGACGGCGGCGTGGCCTCCAGCCCGGACGAGGCGCTGCCCGCCGGCATGCAGGCGCTGCTGGAGGCGCTGCCGCCCACGCAGCGCGCCATCCTCAAGACGCGCGTGGCGCGCTGGCAGGCCTGGTCCCCGGAAGAGCGGGCCGGCTTCGCCGAGCGGGCGGCGCGCTGGGACGCGCTGCCGCCGCTGGAGCGGGGGCGGCGCCGCGAAGCCTGGCAGGCCTGGCGGGCGCTGCCGCCGATGCAGCGCGAACAGGTCGGCGGGATGTCGCGCGAATTCGCCGCGCGGCCGGTGGCCGAACGCGAAGCGCTGCGTGCGCGATACCGCGCCCTGGATGCAAGCGTCCAGCATGGCTGGCGGCTCGGGCCCGTGCTCGGCGCCGACTATTGGCGCCTGCACGGATTGCTGGCGCAGGTGCCGGCGGAACAGCGCGAGGACCTGCTCCGCGTGCTGGGCGAGATGACCTCGGCGCAGCGTGCCCAGCTGTCCGTGCTCACCCAGCGGACGCCGCCGCAGGAGCGCGACGGCCTGCGTCGTGACCTCGTCGCGACGCCGCCAGGACAACGCCAGCAATGGTTGTGGGAGCAACTGGACCGCTGAACGGCCCGGTGGGCCGGTGGCCCGTTTCAGGCCTGGCAGTCTTCGCGCGCCAGGTGCACCAGCACCCGGCGCTGCGACAGGTAGCGGCCACCGAAGCGCTTCTCGCCTTCCTCGCGCATGCGCGGCGCGTGCTCGTTGAGGTAGTTCTGGAAGGCTTCCGCGTCGCGCATGCGGTAATGCACGCACAGCGACACGCGGCCGGCCTCCGCGGGCGGGTCGATGGTCTCGTACAGATGGGCGTCGATGAAGCCCGGCAGCGCGCAGACCTCCACGACGTGCGCGTCGAGCCAGCGGCGGTAGTCCTCGATGACCGAGGCGTCGACGTCCAGGTTCACCTCGTAGACCACGTTGCCATTCATACGGTTTTCGCCATGGTGGCCAGGAACATGAAGGTCGCCATGAAAGTCAGCATCCAGAAGTAGATCGATCCGATCACGAGGTACTTGAGCAGGGTCATCGGCCAGCCCTGACCATACACCCGCTTCTGCATGAGCAGCAGGTAGACCGGCATCCACAGCAGTATCAGCACCCAGGCGATGCCGGTGAGGGTGGACAACCACGGCAGCGAGGTCGCGACCGCGTCGCCCAGGCCGATCAGCAGGAACATCACCGTCAGGCCGACCAGCATGAAGCAGTGGCTGTACAGCGCGATGGCCAGGTGCTCGAGGTAGAGGCGGCGCTTGAACAGGTAGGCGACCTTCAGCAGCAGCGCGAACAGCGGCACCAGCACGAACAGCGCGGACGGCACCGAGCCCAGGAACGCCTGCAGGT
>JAUIJO010000047.1 GCA_030431185.1 Gammaproteobacteria bacterium
GGATCAGTGCGCGCAGGCGGGCCTCGAGCTCCTGGATCGCGAAGGGCTTGGTCAGGTAGTCATCGGCACCGACCGAGAGGCCATTGAGCTTCTCGTCGAGGGTGTCGCGCGCGGTGAGCATGAGCACCGGCGTCGATTTGCGCGCTTCCTCGCGCAGCTTCTTGCAGACCTCCAGCCCGTCCATCCGCGGCAGCATCAGGTCCAGTACGATCACGTCGTAGCTGTTGTCCGTTGCCAGGCGATAGGCATCCAGGCCATCGGCCGCGTAGTCCACCTCGAATCCGCGGCCCTCGAGATACTCGCCCACCATCTCGGAAATATTGCGGTTGTCCTCGACGATCAGGACCAGCCCGCCCTCACGTGTACCCTGCATATGGGAACCCCCTCGCTTCAGTTTCGTGAAGGCTGAGGCAGAGAGGGTGCATATCCCGTGAAAACGGACGCCAGACAGACGGTTTTTCCCTGCTGGCAGATGAACATGCGCGCACACCGCATGCCGCCGACCCGGAGCGGCGCCATCAATGTGATGCAGTTCTCAGAAACGAATCCGTCCGCGCAGGATGTCCGCGAACATCACCCAGTCGCCGATGAACGAGTAGACCGGATGGCGGAAGGTCGCCGGGCGGTTCTTCTCGAAGAAGAAGTGCCCGACCCAGGCAAAGCCGTAGCCGCACAGCAGGGCGGCCAGCAGCCACCAGGCATTGCCCTGGACCGCCGCCAGGACCAGCAGCGCCAGCACGCCGCAGCTGCCGATGAAATGCAGGCGGCGGCTGGTCCGGTTGTCGTGCTCGCTGAGATAGAACGGATAGAACTCGCGGAAACTGGAATAGCGCATCGACCTGCCCCCGTTCAACCGATGTCGAACACCGCCTCGGGTGCGTTGCGACCGGCCTCGCCATAGCGCAGGCGGGCGGTCAGGTGGCCCAGCTGGTCGCTGGCCGCCAGCACGGGCCGGATCCGGGCCAGGATCCGGTCGGCATCCGGCCCATACATGAAGAAGGCGCCATCGCTGCCGTCTTCGGCGATTTCATGGCCGTCGTACTCGCCCTCGCCGCTCTCGCCCAGCAGTGCGCGCAGTTGCTCGCCCAGCGCTTCCAGCGACGCCGGATCGGAAGCATGCTGTTCGAACGAGACGATGACGGCGTGCTCACCGTGCTCAGTGGACGTACGCTTGCCAAACAACCTGGACCACCAGCCCATATGTCCCTCCAAGCGCCCCAGCACGCAGCGCGGTAGTCATTCCAGAGCCTTGACCCGTGCCCAGTACGCATCCTGCGCGTCCAGCGGCAAGTTCTCAAGTCTCGTCCCCTCGGCGGCCGCCAGGGCCTCCATGGCCCGGAAGCGGCGCTCGAACTTCAGGTTGGCCCGGCGCAGCGCACTGCCCACGTCGACGCCGCCGTGGCGGGCGACGTTGGCGCACACGAACAGCATGTCGCCGATCTCCTCCTCCAGCCGCGCCTGCGCACCGGCATCGGGGCCGGGGGCCGCGACCGCGTCGAATTCGGCGCGGACCTCCTCGATCTCCTCGGCCAGCTTGGCCAGCACCGGTGCGATGCCGGGCCAGTCGAAGCCCACGCGCGCGGCGCGCTTCTGCAGCTTCACGGCGCGCTGCCATTCGGGCAGCCCCCGTGCGATGCCAGCCAGTGCGGACTCGTCGGCGTCGCCGCTTCGCGTACGCTCGGCCTGCTTGAGCTCCTCCCAGGCGACCGTCTGCGCGGCGGAACCCGACACCGTCGCGTCGCCGAAGACATGCGGATGCCGCCGCACCATCTTGTCGCTGATCGCCGCCACCACGTCGGCGAAATCGAAGGCACCCCGTTCTTCCGCCATCCGCGCGTGGAACACGACCTGCAGCAGCAGGTCGCCCAGTTCGTCGCGCAGGTCGTCCAGGTCGTTGCGGTCGATGGCGTCGGCGACTTCGTAGGCTTCCTCGACCGTGTACGGCGCGATCGAGGCGAAATCCTGTTCGACGTCCCAGGGGCAGCCATGGTCCGGATCGCGCAGCGCGCGCATGATGCCCAGCAAGCGGGCCACCTCCCCGTCGCCGGGCCTGCCGGCCCTCATGTCGCCCTCGAGCGGCATGGCGTCGCGCTTGCCGTCGCCCATGGCTCAGGCACCCAGCCACTCGCGCCAGGGCAGCGAGCGGTCGCCGAGCGCGATGAACTCGCCGTTGAGGACGGTGTCGCGCTGGTTGTAGCGGAACGGCCGGCCCTGCAGGTCGAGCACGGCGCCGCCCGCGCCTTCCAGCACGCACTGCGCCGCCGCGGTGTCCCACTCGCTGGTGGGACCGAAGCGCGGGTAGACGTCGATGCCGCCCTCGGCGATGCGACAGAACTTGAGCGACGAACCCAGCCCGACCGGTTCGACCTCGCCCATCCGCCCGATGAAGCGCTCGGTGCGCTCATCGCGATGCGAGCGGCTGGCGGCCACGCGCAGGGGCGACAGGGCGGGCGCCCGGACGTCCAGCGAACGATCCGTGCCGCCGCCGCGTCGCGTCGCGCCCTCGGCCCGGCCACCGAACCAGGCCACGCCGGTGACCGGCGCCTGCACCACGCCGAACACCGGCTCGCCGGCGTCGACCAGGGCGATGTTGACGGTGAACTCGCCGTTGCGCTTGATGAACTCGCGCGTGCCATCGAGGGGATCGACGATCCACAGGCGCGACCAGCCACGGCGCGTCGCGAGATCGATCTCGTCGGCCGACTCCTCCGACAACACCGGGATGTCGGGCGTCAGCGCCGCCAGCCCCTCGACGATGCAACGGTGCGACGCGAGGTCCGCGGCGGTCAGGGGGGAACGGTCGTCCTTGTGCTGGACCGCGAAATCGCTCTCGTATACCTCGAGGATCGCGTTCCCGGCGCGGTAGGCCAGTGCGACCACGGCTTCGCGGAGCGCCGCGTCGGTCAGGGGGTCGGGGGTCATGGGGCCTGGGTCCTCAGCCATTCGCGGGCGATGAACAGTGCCGCGATGGAGCGGCCTTCGGAAAAATCCTCGCGCAGTATCAACTGGTCCAGCGCGTCGAGTTTCCACGGCACGACCTCCAGTTCCTCGGGTTCGTCGCCGGGCAGTCGCTCCGGATAGAGGTCGCGAGCGAGCACCAGTTGGGTCTCGTGGCTCATGTAGGTGGGGGCCAGGGTCAGGGCGCGCAGGACCTTCAGGTCGCGCGCGCCATATCCGGCCTCTTCCTTGAGTTCGCGATCGGCGGCCTGCAGCGCGGTCTCGCCGGCATCGATGCGTCCCTTGACCAGGCCGAGTTCGTAGCGATGCATGCCGGCGGCGTACTCGCGCACGAGCAGGACCGTGTCGTCGTCGATCAGCGGGACCACGGCCACGGCGCCGTGGCCACGGTTGTGCAGGCGTTCGTACCGGCGCCGTTCGCCGTTGGAGAACTCCAGGTCGAGGCGTTCCAGCCGATAGGGGCCGGCCTCGTGCTCGGTGATGCCGTGGATCGTCGGCAGGCGCAGGCTCACGGCGGCGCTCCGGGGAGGTGCGGCGCCACGGGGAGGAGAAATCTCGCTCGAGGCACGATAATGGCGGGATGGACAAGTCGATTCACGATCCCGTGATGCTAGCAGAGGCCGGTGGCGCGAGCGCCGACGCGTGGCGCAAGCGCGACCTGGCAGTGCTGTGGCACCCCTGCACCCAGATGCGCGAGCACCCCGACACCCTGCCCCTGCTGCCGATCGAACGCGGCGAGGGCCCGTGGCTGGTCGGCCGCGGCGGCGAGCGCTACCTCGATGCCGTGAGCAGCTGGTGGGTCAACCTGTTCGGCCATGCGGAACCCCGCATCGCCGACGCGATCGCCCGGCAGGCCCGCGAGCTGCAGCACGTCATCCTGGCCGGCTGTTCGCATGCGCCGGCCGTCGAACTGGCCGAACGCCTGCTGTCGATCGCGCCGCGCGAACCGGGTCGCGCGCCCCTCAGCAAGGTGTTCTACGCCGACAACGGCTCGGCCGGCGTCGAGGTGGCGCTGAAGATGGCCTTCCACTGGTTCCGCAATCGCGGGATCGAGGGCCGCCACAAGTTCATCGCCCTGGAAGGCGGTTACCACGGGGAAACGCTGGGCGCGCTGGCGGTCGGCGACATCCCCCTGTATCGACGGGTCTATGCGCCCCTGCTCACGGAGGCGATCTTCGCGCCCTCCCCCGACGCCTACCTGTGCGAGCCGGGCGAGACGCCGCAGGCACGCGCACGGCGGGCCGCCGCCGCACTGGGCGAGTTGCTCGAGCGCCATGCCGGCGAGGTCTGCGCGATGATCCTCGAACCCCGGCTGCAGTGCGCGGGCGGCATGCGCATGCACGATCCGCTCTACCTCAAGCTCGCCCGCGAGCTCTGCGACGCCCATGGCGTGTTCCTGATAGCCGACGAGATCGCGGTGGGTTTCGGCCGCACCGGCACGCTGTTCGCCAGCGAACAGTCCGGCGTGGCGCCCGACTTCCTGTGCCTGTCCAAGGGCCTGACCGGCGGATCGCTGCCGCTGGCGGCCGTGCTGACCCACGAGGCGGTGTACGAAGGCTTCCTCGACGACTCCCGCGAGAAGGCCTTCCTGCACTCGCACAGCTACACGGGCAACCCGCTGGCCTGCGCCGCCGCGCTGGCCACGCTCGACATCTTCGAACAGGACGATGTCATCGTCCGCAACCGCGACACGGCCACCCGGATGGCGGCGCTCGCCGCGCCCATCGGCGAGCTGGCCCACGTCGCCGACCAGCGACAGGCCGGCATGGTCGTGGCCTTCGAGCTGGCCCGCGACGGCAACAAGGCGACCCCTTTCCCGGCCGCCGCCCGCGTGGGACTGCGTGCCTACCGGGCCGCGCTCGAGCGTGGCGTCCTGCTCCGGCCGCTGGGCGACGTGCTGTACTGGATGCCGCCGTACTGCATCGACGACGACGCCCTCCAGACGCTCGCCCGGACCACCGCCGAGGTCATCGGGATCGCCACGCGCGAGGCAGGCGCGTGAGACTGACACGCGTCCATGTCGAGGCCCCCCTGGTCGCAGGCGGCATGCTCGACCTGCCCGAGGGGCCCGCCGCGCACCTGGCCCGTGTCCTGCGCCTGGAGGTCGGCGACCGCTGCGTGCTGTTCAACGGCGACGGGCACGACCATCCCGCGCGACTGGTCGAGGTCGGCAAGCGCAACGTCCGGGTGGAGGTGGGCGAAGGCGAACCGGTCGACAACGAATCCCCGCTCCGGGTGATCCTGCTGCAGAGCGTCGCCCGCGGCGAGAAGATGGACCTGATCCTGCAGAAGGCCACCGAACTGGGGGTCGCCGCCGTGCATCCGGCCTGGTCGCAGCGCAGCGAGGTGAAGCTCGACGCGGCACGCGCCGCGAAGCGGCTCGCGCACTGGCGCAACGTGGTGGTCGCCGCCTGCGAGCAGAGCGGACGCGCATGCGTGCCCCACGTGGCCGCTCCCGTCGCGCTCTCCGAAGCCCTGGCGTCGCTGCCCGCCCCCGGGCTGCGCCTGGTCCTCGATCCCGACGGCGACCAGGCGATGTCCGGCCTGCAACCCGACCTCGCCCATCCGGTGGTGGTCGCGATCGGGCCGGAAGGCGGCTGGTCGCCCGTGGACCTGGAGCACCTGCATACCCATGGTTTCCGGGGCCTGCGACTGGGACCGCGCGTCCTGCGCACCGAGACCGCGGGACTGGCGACACTGGCCGCGTTGCAGGCGCGCCATGGCGATTGCGGGTGATCGGGGGGTGCCTGGGCGTCGCCACGCCCGGTGGGCGTCAGACCTTGAAGTGGATCTTCCGGGCATCCAGCCAGCGCACCACGCCCCACCACAGTCCGACGAACGCCAGCGCATAGGCCAGTGAAGGAAGGTAAGGGCCGAACCGCGGCGTCATCCAGTCCGCGAAACCATGCCGATACAGCGGCTCCAACCATCCCAGGGCAACCAGACCGTACAGCATGAAGGCCGACCCAGCGTAGGCCGCGATCGCGTTGACGCCGAACGACCGCCCCACCGCCGGCCAGCCACGACGATCGACCAGGCCGTGCGCGAGCAGCAGCAGGCCGGACGCCAGGCCCGCGCTCCACAGCACGTAGGATGGCGTCCACAGGTTCTTGTTGAACGGCAGCCAAGGCCGCCACAGGAGCGCGAGCCCCATCGACACGATGGCGGCCACCAGCAAGCGGCGCCATTGGCCCCGGCGCAGCGCGTCCCCCGCCCGCAGTCCCAGCAGGGTCGTGGCCAGCGCTCCCAGGGTGCTGACCAGGCCCTCGGGATCATGGCCCCGGCCGGTGGACGGGTCGTACTGGTAGCAGTGGACGCCCCACAGTGCCGTGTCCACGCGGCTGGCGATGTTGTCCAGCGGTGCGAGCGACCCTCCGGCGGCCAACAGCGCCCAATAGCCGGCCAGCAGCACCACGATCAAGGCCCATTGCCCGCGAACGGGCACGTACAGCGTGACCATCGCGGCGAGCAGGTAGCACACGCCGATGCGCTGCAACACGCCCGGCACCCGGTAATGCGCGAGATCGAACGCCCAGTACGCGCACAGATGGAGCAGCAGGCCGAGGCCGATGATGCGCGCGGCGCGGAGCATGACCGGCCACTGCAGCGACGCCGGCGCCTGGCCACGCTCCAGCTGGCGACCGAGCGCGAGGCTGATCGAGACGCCGACGATGAACAGGAACAGCGGGAAGATCAGGTCGGTCGGGGTGAAGCCATCCCATTGCGCATGCAACAACGGCGCATACACGTGGCCCCAGTCGCCCGGGTTGTTGACCAGCAGCATCGCCGCGACGGTGAGGCCGCGCAGGACATCCACCGATGCCAGGCGCCCCCCGGCTGGCACCCGCCCCGGGGGCGCTCCGGCCGACGACACGGACCCGCGCTCAGGCCGCTTCGGCGATCGCGTCGACGATCCTCGACTCGAGCGAGTACAGGTCGGGCAAAAGCGCGATGTCGTCGTTGTGCACGACCCGGGCCTGGACCGCGTCGGGCAATGCCTCCTGGTCATCGTCGAGGGCGATGCCCGAGTCGGCGACGGTGACCAGGCGCGGGAAGCCCTGGGTCAGGATCGCGAAGTAGGGGGCGCGCGGATTGCCGCCCAGCGCCTTCAGCACGACCACCTTGCTGCCGAGTCCCGGCGTGTCGCGGGAGATCCCGGCCAGCTGGGAGAACGCGACCAGCGGCACCTGCCAACCGTGCCAGCGGATGCGACCCAGCAACCACTCGGGTGCATTGCCGAACGGCTCCGGCGGCGCGTAGGACAACACCTCGGCGATCGTCGCATTGGGCAGGATCAGGCGGGCGTCCGCCACCTGGATCAGCACGCCGCGGATGTCGCGCACGCTGCGCTCGTCGATCGGATGGGACGGATTCTGGGACATGGGACGTTTCCTCAGGCCTGCCAGCGCGTGGCCAGGTGCAGTGCGATTTCAGCGGGCTGTCCCGACTCGCCGCCCCGCGCCACGAGCTGGTCCGAGGCGGAGGCGTCGTAGCAGCCTTCGGCCGACTGGCCGGCCACCAGCGCGCCACCCGCACGGTGCTTGAGCGCCATGTCGACATCGGCCGGGTCGCTGCCGCTGAGCAGCACGACCGCGCTGTCGGCGGCCGGGAGGGCGGCCAGGACGTCCCCCTCGGCTTCGAAGCGGATGCCTTCGGCAGCGGGCTTGATGCCCAGGCCGGCGGGCAGCATGTAGACGAAGCCGGCCATGGCCGGCTTGCCGGGCTCGGCCAGCTGCACCGGCAGCGTGGTGGCGCGTTGCATCTGCGCCACCAGCCGGTCGTAGCGGCCCCCGTCCAGGCGCTGCTGCACGAGCACCGGGCGCGGGAAATCCCCGGGCAGGGCACCGAGCAGCTGGCGCACCGCATCCGGCCCGCCGATGCCGGCCATCACCAGCACGGCGCCGGGCACCGTCGCGCCCCGTTCGGCGTTGTCGTCGACCAGCTCCAGCGACGAGATGCGCTCGTCGAGCTCGGCGAGGTCGCGGCCGAAACGGTCGTCGGCGGCCCGCTTCTCGGGGGCCGAATAGGGCGTGTCGCCGTCGTCCAGGCTCAGTTCGCCAAACGTCGAGCCCGAGGTCGAGGCCGACGGCGGGAGTGGAGGCGGCACCGATGCCGACGCGGGCCGGGACGGCATGCCGCCGTCGGTTCCCCCGCTCGCTTCATCGGCGGCAGCCGACGGCTTGCCGTCGTCGCTGGAGGCGCGGATCAGGCTTTCCAGGTGCGCTTCCAGGCCACCATCGGACTCGCGCGGAGCCGCTGCCGCGTCATCCCCGCCCAGGTCGAACGTGATCTCGAAGCCCGAATCGTCGCCACCGCCCGCGGCCTCCTCGGCCTCGGCGAGCGCGGGATCGAAATTGCTGGAGGAAAAGTCGTACCCGCCGGTATCGAGCTCGATCACCTCGTCGGCGCCGTCGGCTTGCGCATCGTCGAGACCGGCAGTGGCGTCGACGTCCTGCACATGCAGCGCGTCCGCCCCGTTGGGGTCGCCGGCCGCGGGCGCTTCGTCCAGCACCCGCTCGAGCGCCGATGCCTCGTCGTCCAGCGACATGGCCCTTCCGTTCGACGCAGCCTCGTCCAGCTGCGGTACGTCCAGTCCGTCGACGTCCATCCCGCCGCGTTCGAATGCGCCCGCGACGTCCGCGGGCGACTGCGTCGCTGCGTCGTCCCGCACCTCGTCCGCGGTCGGGTCGAAGGCATGGAAGTCTTCGTCGGACACATCCTCGACGCTGTGCAGCTGCAACGACCCGGGATCGGTATCGGCGGCTCCGTCGGGGCGCGGCGGCAGGACGCGGTCGTGGCCCTGCAGCTTCGCGAGCAGGTGGCGCTTCCAGCGCGCCTGTTCCCAGCCTTCGCGCACCGCGGCCAGTTCGGCTTCCTCGTAGATCACGTCGACGTCTGGATTGCCCAGCACGGAATCGAACCGCTCCAGCGCATCCTCCGTCTCCGGGTCGAGCGCGACCAGCACGACCTGGGGGCCGGATTCGGCGAGCGCCTCGGCGGCCAGCTCGGTGGGATCGCCCTGCAGGACGCTTTCGATGCCGGCCTCGGCCAGCAGTTCGCGCAGGCGGTCACCGGCGACGCCGGGACGGACCAGTAGGGCTACGCGACGGGCGGTTTCAGTCATTCTCTTGTTCGATCCCGAGCAGTTCGTACACGTTGCGCATCAGTTCCGGCTCCTGGTAGGGCTTGCCCAGGTACCGGTTGACGCCGATCTCAAGCGCACGCTGGCGATGCTTGTCGCCCGTACGCGAGGTGATCATCACGATCGGCACGTCGCGCAGACGTGAATCGGCCTTCATTTCCGTGGCCAGCTCATAGCCGTCCATCCGTGGCATCTCGATATCGAGCAGCATCAGGTCGGGCACCACCTCGGCCATGCGCTCGAGCGCATCGATGCCGTCCTTCGCCGTGGCGACCTCGAAGCCGTGGCGTTCGAGCACGCGGCCACTGACCTTGCGCATGGTGACCGAATCGTCGACCACCATGACCAGCGGGACGCGTCGCGGCTCGTGGCTGACGACCGGCTCGTCGGCCACGTCGGCCGGCATCGCATTCCGGCGACGCACCAGCGGCGCGACGTCGAGGATCACCACGACGCGGCCGTCACCCATGATGGTCGCGCCGAAGATGCCCGGCACGGACGCCACCTGCGGACCGACCGACTTCACCACGATCTCGCGGTTGCCGACCACCTGGTCGACGCACACCGCGGCGCGCAGCTCGCCGGAACGGATCAGCAGGACCGGCATCTGCAACTGGCCCTCGGCCTTGGCCGGGGCATGGCCGATCAACTGGCCCAGGTCGTGCACCACGTAGTCTTCGCCGCCGTACTCGTAGCTCGGCGAATCGCCTTCGAGGGCTTCGCGGCTGATCCGGCCGACGCCGCGCACCGACGCGATGGGCACCGCGAAGCTGGTCTCGCCGATCTTGACGAACACCGCCTGGGTGACCGCCAGCGTCTGCGGCAGGCGCAGGGTGAAGGTGACGCCCTTGCCGGGGGTCGAACGGATGTCGAGCGTGCCACCCAGCTGGTGGACCTCGCTGGCGACCACGTCCATGCCGACGCCGCGACCGGCCAGGCGACTGACTTCGCTGGCGGTCGAGAAGCCCGGCTCCAGGATGAGCATGTCGAGGTCGGAATCGCCCAGCACCGCGCCCTCGCGGATCAGGCCACGCTCGACGCCGCGCTTGCGGATCGCATCGCGGTTGAGCCCGCTGCCGTCGTCGGAGACGACCAGCACGACTTCGGAACCTTCGCGGCGGACCGCGATGCGGATGCTGCCCTCTTCCGGCTTGCCGGCCTTCCTGCGCGCTTCGGGGTTCTCCAGGCCATGGGCGACCGCGTTGCGGAGCATGTGCTCCAGCGGGGCGGTCATGCGCTCGAGCACGTTGCGGTCGAGCTCGCCCTGGGAACCGTCCAGCTTCAGCTGCACGTGCTTGCCGAGTTCGCCGGAGGCCTGGCGAACGACGCGGCGCAGGCGCGGCAACAGCCCGTCGATGGGCACCATGCGGGTGCGCATCAGGCCTTCCTGCAGCTCCGAGCTCACGCGCGACTGCTGCAACAGGAGGGTTTCGTACTGGCGGGTCAGGTCGTCCAGGGTCTGCTGCAGGCTGCCGTGGTCGGCCGCGGACTCCGAGAGCGCACGCGACAGCTGCTGCAGGGTCGAGAAGCGATCGAGTTCGAGCGGATCGAACGCCGGCTCGCCACTGTCGGCCTCGCGCTGGTAGCGGGCCACGATCTGCGCTTCGGTTTCGATCTCGAGGCGGCGCAGCTGGTCGCGCATACGCGTGTTGGTCTGCGCCATTTCGGCGATCGCGCCGCGGAACGCGCCCAGCTGCTGCTCCAGGCGGGCGCGGTAGATCGCGACCTCACCGGCGTAGTTGACCAGGCGGTCCAGCAGGTCGGCGCGGATACGCACCTGTTCCTGCGGGGTGCGCACCAGGATCTCGTCGTCGTCATCGACCAGCGCATCGCTGCCGATGGGCGCCGAAAGGCCGGGGCGGACGACCGGGGCTTCGGCCTGCGGCGTCGGGGCCACGGGTGCATCGGCGACGTCCGGCGCCCGTGCGGACGGCGCTTCGTCGACGAGTGTCGTGGTCCCGCGCGCGCGGGCCTCGAACTCGGCGATCATCGCCTCCGGCATGGCGATCGCCTTGCGCTCGCCGACCCGGGTCACCATCGCATGCAGTCGATCGAAGCCCTGTTCGAGCAGCGGCACGCTGTCGCGTCCCAGCTCGACGCGCTTCTCGACGACGGCTTCCAGCAGCGATTCCATGACGTGGCCGAGTTCGCCCACGGCCATGATGCCGGCCATGCGGGCGCCACCCTTCAGGGTATGCAGGTCGCGCTGCATGCCCACGAGCGTGTCGCGGTCTTCCGGCGACTGGCGCAGCTGCGCCAGCAGGCCGTCGGAGTGGTCGAGCAGGTCGCCGCCCTCCTCCACGAAGATGTCGACCAGTTCCGGGTCGAGGTCGGTCAGGTCCAGCTCGGCGTCCGGGTCGGACTCCACCGCCAGCGCGGCGATGAGCATGTGCGCAACGGCGGGTTCGGCCGCGGCCGGGGCCTCCACGTCGCCTTCGCTGGGGACGACATCGTCCCCGTCGTTGGCGGCCGCCGCTTCGGTGGCGGCGGTGGCGTCGTCCTGCCTGGCGTACTCCGCCTCGAGGCGGGCGTACTCGGCCTCCTCTTCCGCGGCTGCGCGTTCGGCTTCGACGCGCTCGGCTTCAAGTCGCTCGGCCTCGGCTCGCTCGGCTTCGGCTCGCTCGGCTTCGGCGCGTTCGGCTTCGGCACGTTCGGCTTCGGCACGTTCGGCTTCGGCACGTTCGGCTTCGGCGCGTTCGGCTTCGGCGCGTTCGGCTTCGGCGCGTTCGGCTTCGGCGCGTTCGGCTTCGGCTCGCTCGGCTTCGGCTCGCTCGGCTTCGGCACGTTCGGCTTCGACGCGCTCGGCTTCGGCACGTTCGGCTTCGAGGCGCTCGGCTTCGGCACGTTCGGCTTCGACGCGCTCGGCTTCGAGGCGTTCGGCTTCGACACGCTCGGCTTCGAGGCGTTCGGCCTCGGCACGCTCGGCTTCGACACGTTCCGCTTCGGCGCGCTCGACCTCGAGACGTTCGGCTTCCAGACGCTCGGCCTCCAGCAATGCGGCCTCACGCTCGATGACATTGTCTTCGTCGGCGGAATCCATGTCCGGCAATGCCATGCCGACCCTGTCGCTCTCCCCGCGCTCGCGCTCGATCCGCGCGACTTCCTCCAGTTCCGCCGCGACGGCCTCCGGGCTGCGGGCAAGATGCGAAGGCACGGTGTCGCCGTGGCCCACGAAACTGCTGAGATCGATCGATACCAGGTGCCCGGTCCGCTCGCGCCCGGATTCGGGGGCGGCCGGTGGCGCTGGCGGCGCTGCGGGCGCATCGATGGCCTCGATGCCCACGGGCGCCTGCACGGCCGGCAAGGCATCGCGCAGCGCGACGACGCGCTCGGCCAGGCCTTCGAAGGCCGGGATGCGCGGCGATGGCGTCTTCAGGGCCTCGAGGGTGCTGCGGATGGCATGGGCCACGGCGGCCAGCGTGGCGACGCCTTCGGGGTTGACCGGTGCGGCCGCCACCAGCAGGCGCTTCACGTAGCCTTCGGAGGGTGCGGTGATCTCGGTGATCACCGGCACCTCGGTCATCGCGAACGCGCCGTTCAAGGTGTGGATCGCACGCTGCAGGCTGTCGTTGACCTGCTGCGGCATCACCTGTGCACTGGCGATCCAGTCTTCGATCGTGGCCAGGTGGCCGGTGACCTCGGTGTCCAGGATCTCGAGCAGCACCGGATCGACCGAGGCCGGGATGCCCGTCGGTTCGGGATCGGTCGCCTCGGGTGCCTGCGCTTCGGTGCCGGTCGCTTCCGGCAGGGTGTCCCCGCCCTCCGCTTCTCCGACGCTGGGGCCGGCTTCGACCGGGCTTGCCGGCTCGTCCACCGGGGTTTCGGCGACGGGCGCATCCACCACGGGTTCCGGCGCGGTGTAGAACACCTCCTCGCCCGCCGCGACGCGCTCGGCCACGCTCTCGATGCCCGCCAGGTCGGCAGTGACCGCCGCATTGCCCTGCAGGGCGGCATGCAACTGGGGAAGCGCCGCGTAGGCGTGCTCCACGACGGCGACGACGGCTGGGCTGGCTTCACGCCCGTTCTCGTTGTCGAGCACGCGGTTGAGCATGCTCTCGATCTTCCAGCTGAACTCGCCCAGGGTGCGCGCGCCCACCAGCCGTCCGCTTCCCTTCAGGGTGTGGAACACGCGGCGGATCGGGCGCAGCTTCTCCTTGTCGTCGGGCTGCGCATACCACACCGGCAGCAAGCTGCCGAGGTTGGCGATTTCTTCCTCGACTTCCTCGAGGAAGACCTCGCGGATGTCGTCGTCGATGTCGTCGCTGTGCTCGAACCCACCGGACGACACGCCCTGCGCGGCGACGGGGCTGGGCGGCGCATGCGCCACCGGTTCGGTCGCCGGTGCGTCGGCCGGGGCGTCCGACGGAGTCGCGGGCGCCTGGGCCGGGCCGGTGGAGCCGGCCGGCTCGGCACCGCGTTCCATCTCGTGCAGTGCGCGCGAAACGGCTTCCCGGGTGTCGTCGTCGATGCGCACGGCACCCGGCAGGTCGCCGGCGACCACGTGGTCGGCCGCGCTCGGGACCGGCCAGTAGCCCAGTGACTCCAGGCTCTGGCGGGCGATGTCGAGGATGCGCTCGCGATTGGGGCGCTGCTCGCGCACCGCTTCCAGGTAGTACTCGAGGCTGGCGAGGCTGTCCGCCAGCGTGTCGAGCTGGCTGCCGGTCGGCACTTTCCTGCGACCGATCAGCTCGACTTCGGTGTAGCGCTTGATGCCACGCAGGTACTCGCCCGGGAGGTCCAGTTCCAGGATGCGCATGGCACCCCCGACCTCGTCCAGCAGGCGCGGGACCTCGGCGAGCTCGTCGTGGTCCCAGTTGGTCTCCACGAAGGCGACGAAGGACTGGCGCGCATCGCCGAAGTTGGCGATGGCTTCGCGCACGACCACGTCGAGCACCTTGCGCGACTCGCTGGCCAGCAGGCTGCCTTCCTGTTCGGTGCTCTGGTGGCCCAGGCGCGAGACCTGGTCGTCCAGGCTCGCATCCACGTAAAGCAGGGCGCCGGCGACATCGAGCAGGGCGCCCTCGTCGGCGGGCTTCAGGCCATTGACGATGTCGCGCAGGATATCGCGGTGCTGGACCACGACGTTGCGCGCCATGCCCAGGCCGAGCATGCCGAGGGTGTCGCTGACGCGGGTCAGCACGTCGACCTGCTGGCCGAGGCCGCCGACGTCGTCCTGCTGCGTGCGCAGGTGCAGGTCGAGGGCGTCCTTGACGCGCAGCAGGTCTTCCTTGATCGCGGCGGACACGGTGTCCAGCAGCTCGCGGTTGCGTCCGCTCAGGCTGCCGCGCGCGTGCTCGACCTCGGACTCGCTCGGCAACTCCGCGTCGAGGTTGAAGGTCTCCCGCAGCGTGTCCAGGGCCGGATGGCCGCCGGCGCTGTGGGCCACATGGTAGAGCAGCTGGCGCGTGGGTTCGGCCGCGGGTCCGCTGCGCGGGCCGCTGAAGTCGTCGCCCTCGAGCATCTGGCGCGCTTCGCGCTCGACGCCACCGAAGGCGTGGCGCAGTGCGCGGGTGGCGGGCATGGCATTGTCGCGGATGGCCTCGGCCACGCTTTGCGCGACCCAGAGCATCCGCCGCAGCGGTTCGACGCCGACGTCGGACAGCAGGCCATCGATGGCACTGACCAGGCTGGCCGGGTCGGCGGGGCCGGCGTGCTCCGGCCAGTCGTTGAGTGCCTTGCGCAACGCCGCCAGGTGCGAACTGGCGGTGGCGCTGGCCTTGCCGCTGGACGGCAGCGAAGCCGGCAGGTCGGACGGCAACGGGCGATCGAGGTTTGGCGCGAACAGCACGCTCTCGTTCAGCCCGACCTCGCCCCGCATGCCGCGCAGTTCGTTGAGCAGCGGCAGCAGGACGATCGGGATGTCACGGTGCCCGCCCTGCAGGCGTTCCAGGTAGTCCGGGAGCTGCACCGCGCCACGCATCAGCACGGCGCAGGCCTCGTCGCGGCTTTCGATCTCGCCATGCAGCAGCGCCAGGGACAGGCGCTCCATCTCCTCGGCGACCATCGCCGGGGCATACAGCTCCACCATCCGCAGGGTGCCGTGCACCTGGTGCAGGTGGGCGGCGCAGGCGCGCATGCGCGCGGTGTCGCCCTGGTTCTCCGCGAAGGCCTCGATCTCGTCCCGGGCCTGTTGCAGGGTCTGGTCAAGCTCCGGCTTGATCCAGCCCAGCGTCGTGGTGTCGATCGCGTCGCTCATCACGGTCATGGTCGTCCCTGCCCGTCAGCGTGGAGGCGCGGCATGCGCATCCCTGGATCGAACATGCCCGGCGTGTTCATGCTCGGTTCTCTCATCGTGCTGCCAGCCCAGCGTCAAGCCGGCAGCTTGAAGTCGGCGACCGAACGGCGCAGGTCGGCGGCGAGCTGC
>JAUIJO010000048.1 GCA_030431185.1 Gammaproteobacteria bacterium
CCCCCCACAGGAGTAGCCCATGAATCGCTTTGCCCGACCGCTGTCCCTGCTGTTGATCGCCTCGGCCGCGGCCTTCGCCGCGCCGACCGCCGCGCTCGCCCAGGCCCAGGCCGCCACCCAGGCCCCTGCCGGCTCGCCCAGCAAGCTGGTCCTGGACAACAGCACCCGCATCCTCAACACGCTGGAGTCGCGGCGCGCCGAATTCACCGCCGACCGCGGCAAGCTGCGCGCCTTCATGGCCAGCGAGTTCAACACCATGTTCGACCGCGACTACGCGGCGCGCCTGGTGCTGGGCACGCATGGCCGCGGCGCCTCCGACGCCGACGTCAAGCTGTTCGCCGATGCCCTCGCCGATAGCCTGATGACGCGCTACGGCGCATCGCTGCTGGACTTCAACACGCGCCTGCAGGTGCGGGTGAAGTCGGAGACGCCGATCCGCGGCGGCGCCATCGTCAAGGTCTCCAGCGAGTACCTGCGCCAGGGCGGCGAGCCGGTCCCGGTGGATTACCTGATGCGCCAGAGCGGCGGCCAGTGGAAGGTGTTCGACGTGATGGTCGAAGGCGTGAGCTTCGTGCAGACCTTCCGCAACCAGTTCGACACGCCGTTGCGGCAGAAGTCGATCCCGCAGGTGGCGGCCGACCTCAAGGCCGGCAACCTCAAGGCCGCGGCCAACTGAGCGTGGCGATGCCGGCTTCCGCCCCGGGCACGGTGCGTCGCGAGGGCGACGTGCTGGTGTTCGCCGGTACGCTGGACCGCGACGCCTGCGCCGCGGCGTGGGCCCGGTCGCGCCCTCTGCTTGATGGCGTGACCCGGCTGGACCTGGCCCGGGTCGACCGCATCGACAGCGCCGGCCTGGCCCTGGTGGCCGAGCTTGCCGACCGTGCCGGTGCCGCCATCGTCGACGGCCAGCCCGAAGGCCTGGCCGAACTCCGCAGTGCCTACCGCCTCGATGCAAGGCTCGCATTCAGCGGCTGACGCCTCTTTCCAATACACAGTGTTCCGGTCGCCAACGCAGGATCGCGTGGCCGGCGCCTCCGCCCCGGACGTACACTGAACGCATGCGATTCCCCCACTCGCACCCCCGACATCGCCGCCTCATCCTGTTGCTGGGCGCCACCCTGCTGGCCATGCCGGTGCTGGAGGCGTCCGCGCAGATCATTTCCCGCCCGCTCTCGGCCCGCGAACAGGCGGCCTACCAGCGCTGCATGGAGGCAGCCGACAACGCGCGCTCCGCGTTCCAGCGCTGCCTCAACGAAGCCACCGGCGACGCCGAGGGCGACACCGATCCGAGCCAGCCCGCCCTGCCCGAGCCGCCGCCCGACACGGTCGAACCGACCGGGCCCGAGCCGCAGGTACCGGTCGAAGGCCAGGACGGCGAGGACGACGAGACGGGTACGCCCACCCAGGCCGAACTCGACTACCTGGACATCTACGGCGATCCCTACGATCCCGTCGCCGATCCCACGCTGCCGGCCCCGGCCCATGTCGCGGCCAGCTACGACCCGTGGGAGGGCTACAACCGCAAGATGCACCGCTTCAACAATGCGGTGGACCGCTCGGTGGCCCGCCCGCTGGCACGCGGTTACGTCAAGGTCGTGCCGCGACCCCTGCGTTTGGGCGTCAGCAACTTCTTCAACAACCTGGGCCAGCCGGTCTCGGCGGTGAACGCGCTGCTGCAGGGCAAGCCCAAGCAGGCCGGGCAATCGCTGGGGCGCTTCCTGCTCAACAGCACGCTCGGCATCGGCGGCATCTTCGATCCGGCCAGCGACGCCAAGCTGCCCAACCGCAGCGAGGACTTCGGCCAGACCCTCGGCGTCTGGGGCTGGGAGCGCTCGCGCTACTTCGAGCTGCCGCTGTTCGGTCCCCGCACGCTGCGCGACAGCTTCGGCATGCTCGGCGACGCGCCACTGAGCCCGCTGCGCCAAGTCGAAGTCGACAAGGTCCGCATCCCCGTCCAGGGGTTGCAACTGGTCGACGTGCGCGCCCAGCTGCTCGCCACCGACAGCCTGCGCGAAGGCGCGGAGGACGACTACAGCCTCGTCCGCGATGCCTGGATGCAGCGCCGGACCTACCAGATCCTCGGCGACCGCCAGCTCGAGGAAGACACGTCGTTGCCCGACTACCTGCGCGAGGAGAACAATCCCACCGTGCCCGTGGACGCGATGCCGGTGCTGCCCGCCGACGGCGGCGGCGGCTGAAAACGGGACGGCACGGGGTGATGCGCCGCCGTCGCCCCTGCTAAGGTGTCGCCGTCCCGGCGTGAGCGCCCGCGCGGGACGCCCTCAAGGAACGATTCCACACAGAAGGACATTGCGATGCCCCGTTCGACTTCCCCCGCCGGCCTCGTCGGCCGTGCCCTCGCACTCCTCGCGCTCACCGGCGCGTCCGCGGCATGCGCCTCGTCGCCGGAACCGGCGCCGGTGCCGCCCTCGACGATCCGTGGCCAGTACATCTACCAGGACGGCTCGCACCTGATCCGTCCCTGCGGCAACGAAGCCCCGGTGTGGGTGGTCGGCACGGAAGAGGTGCTCGAGCCGCTGCGCACCCGCTCCACGGCCCACTCGATGGCCCTGGGCATCCCCGACCAGGGCGTGTACGCGGAGATCGCCGGGACGCTGGAACCCAGCGATGCCCCCGGGTACCCGCAGAAGCTGCGTGCGGGGACCGTCGAACGGCTCGACGACCACCTGCCCGACACCTGCGCGGTGCCGAACGCCGCGACCGGCTGATCAGTCCGCGCTGGCCGGGTCGCCACCCGCAAGGGGCAGGCTGGACGGCATCTCGCCCTCCATCCCCTCCGCCGGCAGCAGCTTCTTGCCCCGCGCGCCCATGGCCTCCAGGCGACGGGCGCGCTCCATGACGGACTGGGGCGACTCGGTCAGGCGCCTGCGGGCGCCGTCGTAACTCTCGCGCGCCTGGCGCAGGCGCTCGTCGACCTTGTCGAAATCGGCCAGGAAGCCGTTGAGCGCGTCGATCAGCAGGCCGCCGCTGCGGCTGATCTGCATGGCCTGCTTCTGCACCCGGTCGCGCGTCCATAGCCGGTCGACCACGCGAAGCACCGCCATCAGGGTGTTGGGCGATGCCAGCACCACGCGCCGGTCGAAGGCGAAGGCCTGCAGTTCTCCGTCGGCGCCCAGCGCCGCCGACAGCGCGCCTTCGATCGGCACGAAGGCCACGGTCACCTCCAGGGTGTCCTCGCCCATCGCGCGCGGATAGTCCCGCTCGGCCAGGTCCTTGACGTGCTGGCGCAGCGCCACCGCGTGGCGGCGCAACGCGTCCTGCTGGTCCACCGGCTCTTCCGCGTTCATCGCTTCCTGCCAGGCGATCAGGTTGACCTTGCTGTCGACCACGATGCGCCGCTCGTCCGGCAGGCGCACCACGATGTCGGGCCGCAGGGTGCGCCCGTCTTCATCGCTGGTGCTGTGCTGGCGCTCGTAGTGCTCGCCTTCCTGCAGGCCCGAACCGCGCAGCACGCTTTCCAGCATCAGCTCGCCCCAGTCGCCGCGCACCTTGGCGTTGCCGCGCAGCGCACGGGTGAGCTCGTGGGCGCGCTGGGCCATGTCCTGGTTGAGCGACTTCAGCTCGTTGACCGCGCCCGCCAGCGACGCGCGCTCCTTCGCCTCTTCGGCATACAGCACGTCGACGCGCTTGCGGAACTCGCCGATGCGTTCGGCGAACGGCTTGAGCAGCACCTCGATGTCGCTGCGCGAGCGTTCGGCACTGGTCTTCACCGTGTCCGAGAACGTCTTACCGGCCAGTTCGCTGAAGGCCGCCGACAGCTTGTGCTGGGCCGTCTCCAGGAACTGCTTCATCTCGAGGTTGGCACGCTCGCCATGTTCGAGATGGGCCCGGGCGCGCGCCAGCTCGGTCTCCATTTCGCTGCGTGCCTGCTGCAGGCGCGTGGACTCTTCCTGCAGGGCGGTGGCCCGGGCCTGGGCCGCCTCGATGCCCGCCTGGGCCGCCTGCAGGTCGGCGTCCCGGGCCGCCAGGCGCTCCTGCAGCCGCGCGGCTTCGGCCGCCAGGGCCTGGCGCGCCTCGCGCTCGGTGCCCAGCTCTTCGCGCAGCCGAAGCTGCGATTCGCCCTCCGCGGCCCCGGGACGGCGCAGCCACAAGGCCACCAGCAGGCCGATCGCGACCAGCACGGCCAGCAACAGGATCACGACGAGTACTTGGATATCGGGCATGCCGCCAGTGTAGCGGTCCCGGTCGCAGGCACCGAGACGGACAGGTGAGAGGCTCGGCGGACAGGCGTATGGTCTGCACCAGGGCCACGCGGCGCCATTCACCCGGACACGGAGACGACGATGACCACCCACACGGGAAGCTGCCATTGCGGCGCGGTGACGTACGAGGTCGATGGCGAGATCGACGGTGGACTGGACTGCAACTGCTCGATCTGCCGGCGCAAGGGCGCGCTGCTGTGGTTCGTGCCCCGGGACGCGCTGCGGATCCACCAGGGCGAGGACGCGTTGCGCGCCTACACCTTCAACCGGCATGCCATCCAGCACCACTTCTGCGGCACCTGCGGCATGCATCCCTTCGGCGAGGGCACCGATCCCAAGGGCAATGCCATGGCGGCGATCAACCTGCGCTGCCTGGACGGCATCGACCTGAGCGCCATCCCGATCCAGCGCTTCGACGGCGCGGCGCTCTGATGGACGCGGACGGGATGGAGGCGCCACCCGCGCCCCTGCCGGGACGCTGCACCTGCGGCGCGGTCCACTACCGGCTGGACGCCCCGCCCCTGATCGTCCACTGCTGCCACTGCCGGTGGTGCCAGCGTGAGACGGGCACCGCATTCGCGCTGAATGCTCTGGTCGAGCGCGACCGCCTGGTGGTGCTGGCCGGGTCGCCGGAGGTGATCCCCACGCCCTCGGAGAGTGGACGTGGACAGCGCATCGTGCGCTGCCCCACCTGTCGGGTCGCCCTCTGGAGCCATTATCCGGGCGGAGGCGATGCCATCGCGTTCGTGCGCGTGGGCACGCTCGAAACCCCGGACGCGCTCGCCCCCGACGTGCATATCTTCACCGCATCGAAACAGCCCTGGGTGCGGCTCGACCCGGCGACGCCGTCTTTCGAGGGGTTCTACGATCCCGCCACCCAGTGGCCCGCCGCCTCGCTGCGACGCGCGCGCGAAGCCAAGGCCCGCACGCGCTGAGGCTCAGCCGGCGATGAACGCCAGCAAGGCCTTCCGGCGGGCGGGCTTGAGGGCACGGAAGTGCGCCAGCAGGGCGGCTTCGTCGGCATTGCGTGCTTCACCCGCCGAATACTGCGCGGCCGCTTCGTGGACGCTGCGGCCGGCCGCAGGCTCGTCGATGCCATCGATCAGGTAGTCGAGGCTCAGGCCGTAGCGCGCCACCAGCCGCCGGATCTCCGACAGGTTTTCCAGGCGCGGCTGGGCCCGGCCGCTTTCCCATTTGGAAACGGTCGCCTTCGAAACGTTGAGTTCGAAACCGATCTGCTCCTGGGACCATCCCTGGACGTCCCGGAAGCGTTTGAACCGGGCGCCAAAGTGCTCCATGGCCCGCATTCTCGGCACAAGCCCGCCGGCTGTCGTTTCCCTTTGTTGACAATGGTGGTTTCCTTATGGAAACATCAGGACTGGTTTCATGGAACGAACGCAATGCACGGAAGGCATGCCCACGGGATTTCCCCGCGCTGCCGGTCCGACCGGCCGGCGCCCCCGGCCATTGGCCGGGCCCATGCCTTCCGCCGCGGGAACCCGTCATCCGCCGCCGCTCGGCGGTGACGGCAGGCCGGGCCAGCCGAGGCCGGCCAATGGCGCACGGCGTCCGCGCCACCGTCCGCGATGCCGCGGGCGCACAGGGGGATCAGGGCGTCCCACCACCCACTGAAAAGGACTTTGCACGATGACGAGAAAACATGGACTCCCGGTCAGTCTCCTGGCCTTCCTGGGCCTCGCGCTCGCGGCGGGGGAAGCCCCCGCAGGCGGTGTCGTGGTCTGCAACAACTGCACCTCGTTCGCGCAGGCCGCCAAACAGGGCGGGAATGGCCTGGTGATCGTGTCCGATTTTGCCCGCAAGAGGATCTCGGGCTTCCGCAACGAGTACGACCGCGAAACCGGTCGCATGCTGCCGGTACCGGTGCCCATTCCCGGATCGATCAACCAGAGCCATGCACTGACCATGTCGGCGGTCAGCCCCGCCTCGGCCGACATCGTCATCCGCCAGAACGATCCGCATGGCAACGCATTTCCGTTTCCCGCCGGCTTCGAAGGCTGGAGCGCCTATGAAGTCGCCACCGACACCAACATGCGCGGCCAGTTCGGTCGGGCACTGGCGGCCAGCTACGCGGGCGCGACCACCAACTCGACCGTCTGGAACAACCTGGCGACCTCACTCAAGTCCCTCACCATGGACTGGCTGTCGGGCAACCTGAATTTCGATTTCATCACCATCACCGTTTACTGGAGCGACGGCAGCGTCACGCCGATGGTGATCCACAAGGGCAACATCACCCAGGCCGAGCCGGTCCCGGGCCAGAGTTTCGATGCCGATGGCAACCGGATCCCCGACCCGCAGGTCACGCGCGATGGCAGCGACTACGTCGGCGACTACCGCTTCCGCCGCGACGAGACCCTGGAGAACTGGCTGCTTGCCGCCAACCGCTATGGGATTCCGATCACGGGCTCGCCGGGCAGGCGCATGAGCTGCTCCTGGGATGGCCAGACCCTCCGCTGCCACTACTACTGAGCCGGCAAGGCGCCGCCACCATCGAACAGGAGGTTCCTCATGCGTGACTCATCCATCCCGGTACCCGGAGCGGGCAAGACGCTGGTGGCGACCGTGCTGCTTGCCGGTGCGTTCGGCCCGGCAATGGCCGGGGGCCTGGTCGTCTGCAATGACTGCGTCGCCCCCGCACTCGCCGCGGCGAAAGGAGGCCCAGGCACCGTCCTGGTGCCCGATTTCCACGCCCGAAAGCTCTGGGCCTTCGAAAACCGCTTCGACGGCAAGACGCAGCAGTACCAGGCGCAGCCGCGGCCGGTCCCCGCCACGATCGCGGAGGCGTTCGCCCGGGTGGCCAACATCACCGACGCCACCCGGACCGCACTCACGTTGCGCCAGGGAGCGGCCGCCGGCGACGGCGTGCCGTTCCCGGAAGGCTTCGACGACGCCAACGCCGCGCTCGTGGCCGCCGACGCCAACCTGCAACAACTACTGGGCCAGGCCGTGGCGAAGAACTTCGTGGGCGCAGGGCCGGGCTCGGCCACCCTCAACGACCTGGCATTCGAGCTGATGGCCCGCGGGCTCGCGTTCAACGGCACCTTGATCGGGGTCGACGGCGTGACCCTGACGCTGATCTGGAAGGATGGCGGCCGCACGGTCATGAAGCTCGGCAGCGCCGCCATCACCCAGGCCGAATACCTGCCCGGAGCCAGCGAGGATGCCGAAGGCAACAAGCTGCCGGACGCGAGTGCCGTCAGCGACGGAGCGAGCTATGTCGGTGAATACCGCTTCGGGGATCCCGCCTTGATGCGGGACTGGCTCAACGCCGCTGCCCAGTTCGACATCCCCATCCACGGCACGCCTGGATCCCGGATGTCGTGCCTGTGGGAGAACCGCGCCCTGGCCTGCCGGTTCCCCTGACACCCCTTGGCGGGGGTGGCCCCATTGCCGCGTGCCAGGGCATCGGGCCCCCTCGCCCCCCGGAAAAGGAATTTGAACCATGACGATGACCTGTCGAACCCCCTACCTGCTCCTGGCATTCATGGGCCTCGCGCTCGCCGCGGGACAAGCCCCCGCTGGCAATGTCGTGCCCTGCAATCGCTGCAGTGCCCCCCAACAGGCCGCCATGCAAGGCGGCCCGGGCCCGGTGCTTGTCGCCGACCTCCAGGGCAAGAAGCTCTGGGCGTTCGACAACGGACCCGACCGCCCATCCGGCCGCCGGCTGTCGACGCCAGCACAGGTGCCGCCCGGTGTCAGCGACGCGTACTTCCGGTTGACGCGCATCCAGACGCCCGCCGGGGCGAACATCAGGATTCGCCAGGATGGCCGCGGTGACGTCCCTGGCATGTTCCCAGACGGTTTCAGCGACGCCAATGCGGCCCTGGTCGCCGGCGACGTCAACCTGCAGTACGCCCTGGGGACCGCCCTGGCTAAAAACTATGCCGGTGCCAACCTCGACTCCGTTCCGCTCAACGACCTCGCCTTCGAGCTCGCCTCCATCGGCCTGGATGCCATGGGGGCGGCCATCGGTTTCGACGGCGCGAACATCACCCTTGTGTGGCACGACGGCGGCACCACCCGCATGGAGATCGGGGGCGATGACATCACCCAGGCCGCCTACATCCCGGGTGCCAGCGTGGACGCGGATGGAAACCTGCTCCCCGACGCAAGCATCGTCCGCAATGGGGAGCGCTACGTCGGCAGTTACGTCTTCCGGGATGCCGCCACGGCGCGCGACTGGGTGGACACGGCGATCCAGTACGGCATTACGGTCGGTGGCGTACGCAGCGATCGCATCAAGTGCACGTGGGATGGGCGAACCCTGATCTGCCGGTATCAATAGTCGCGGGGAATGCCCCCGCAAGCGGAGCGGTACGCACAAGGGCGAGGGGAAACCCGGTCTCCAACGATCAGCCCCCCGCCGGGCCTGGAAACCTCACAGGGGACGGAGACATTTGGCCGTCGACGGCGCGTGACCCGTGGCACGCGCAGTTGACGGCCCTTTTTTATGGAAGCCCCCCGCGTGGGCAGGTCGCCCCCGACGCATGGGGCACCCGACTGGAGCCTCAGGCGCCCATCGATCGCCAGACGCCCTTCGCAGGGAAGCCCGACGGCCTGTTCAGTCGACCACGCGGCAGAAGACGGCCTTCAGGTAGCGCGACTCCTGCACCCCTGCGATCCAGGGATGGTCGGGGCCCGCACCGGCGACTTTCAGCACCTGCACCGTGCGCCCGGCGTAGAACGCCGCGCGGCGCAGCATGTCGAGGAACTGCTCTTCGCTGACCAGTCCGGTGCAGGAGAAAGTGGCGAACAGACCGCCGGGCTTGACCACGCCCAGGGCCAACTTGTTCATGTCGAGATACTTCTTGAGCGCCGGGATCACCTGGTCGCGATCGCGCGTCATCTTGGCCGGGTCGAGGATGACGACGTCGTAGGCCTCGCCCGCGTTGGACGCGTCGCGCAGCCAGGGGAAGATATCGGCCTGGACGAAGCGCGGACGCACGCTGTTCAACTTCGCGTTGCCCTTGGCGATCTCCAGCACGTCGGCATCGATGTCCACGCCGACCACTTCACTGGCGCCACGCACGGCTGCATAGACGCCGAAACCGCCGGTGTTGCAGCACAGGTCCAGGACGGACGCGCCCTCGACATGCTGCGACAGCCATTCGCGGTTCTCGCGCTGATCGGCGAAGAAACCGGTCTTATGGGCCCCGGCCGGGTCGGCACGGAACTTCACCCCGTGCTCGCTGATCACCGCGGGCGGCACGGGCGGATTGCCGCGGAAGTCGAAGCTTTCCTGCTTCTGCACGTGCTCGTCGGCGAAGCTGTAGAAGCGGCAACCCGGGAACTGCTCGGACAGCGCCTCGTAGATCCAGTCGCGATGGCGGAACATGCCGGCGCTGAAGAACTCCACCACGAGCAGGTCGTCGTAACGATCGACCACCAGCCCGGACAATCCGTCGCCCTCGCTGTGGACCACCCGCCAGGCATTGCTGATGGCGTCGAGCTTGAGCGTCTCGCGTCGCAGGGCGACGGCCTCGGCGATCTTGCGCGAGAACCAGCCCGCATCCACCGGGACCTCGCGCCGCGTCTCCAGGATGCGCACCGCGATGCGCGAATGGCCGTTGTAGAAGCCCCGGCCGATCCAGTCGCCCTCGACCCCGACCACGTCGACGATGCTGCCCGGCTTGGGCCGTTGGGCGGGCTTCTCGACCAGGCGCTGGAAGATCCAGGGATGGCTGGATTTCCAGGCGTTCTTGAGGCGTACGGTGGGATCGGGTGCGTTCATCGGGATATTGTACCGGCGCATGCATCGCGGCGATTGACCTTTGCCGGGCGCGCACCCAGAATCCCGGGCTACAGAAGGGGAGTAGCTCCCAACTTCGCCGTCGTCATTACGAGCGGTGGGACCGCGTCCCACTCCTCCGGCCCGAAGGCGGTCCGGTTCCAACGGAACCCGGCCGCGAGCAAGACCTTCGCCGCAAGGCGGAGGTCTGTCCGGAACCCACCGAAAACAGCCCGAACCCGGCGGTTCGGGCTTTTTCATGTTCCGGAGGCGCATCAACAATGGAAACGATCGGCAGTCCCCTGCTCTGGGGCGCATTCGCCCTCCTCGTGGTCGTGGCCCTGCAGGTCGACCTGGTGCTGATGCGCCACGGCGGACCGCACAAGGTCGGCGTGCGCGAGGCCGCCTGGTGGAGCCTGGGGTGGGTGGTGCTGGCCCTGGCCTTCAACGCCGGGCTGTGGTGGTACCTCAGGGACTCGGCGGGGCCCGAGGTCGCCCACCGGATCGGCCTGGAATTCCTCACCGGCTACCTGGTGGAGAAATCCCTGGCGGTCGACAACATCTTCGTCTTCCTGACGCTCTTCACCTACTTCGCGGTGCCGGAAGAACAGCGCCAGCGCGCGCTGGTGATCGGCGTGCTCGGCGCGATCGTGCTGCGCGCGATCATGATCTTCGCCGGTGCCGCGCTGCTGGCGCGCTTCCACTGGATGCTCTACGTGTTCGGCGTGTTCCTGCTGGTGACGGGCGTGAAGATGTGGATCGCCGCGGGCCAGGAACCCGACCTCGCGCGCAATCCCGTGCTGCGCTGGATGCGCGGCCACCTGCCCCTGCTGCGCAACTACCAGGGCAACGCGCTGAGCGTGGTGCGCAAGGGACGGCGTCTTTACACACCGTTGTTCGTGGTCATCGTCATGATCGCGATCACCGACGTCATCTTCGCCGTCGACAGCATCCCCGCGATCTTCGCGATCACCCATGACCCCTTCATCGTGCTCACGTCCAACGTCTTCGCCGTGCTCGGCCTGCGGGCGATGTTCTTCCTGCTGGCGGGCATGGCCGACCGCTTCCACCTGCTGCCTTATGGCCTGGCGCTGGTGCTGGCCTTCATCGGCACGAAGATGCTGATCGTCGAGTGGTACAAGATCCCGGTACTGGTATCGCTGGCAGTGGTGGCGGTGATCCTGGGTGCGACCGTCCTGTTGAGCCTCGCGCTGCCGCCACGGAGGGCGCCGCACTGAGCCGGCGCATGGGACACAGTCGACCACCCGCGGGACCTGTCCGGGACTTGCAAACGGCGCGGGAGGCTGCCATCTGTTCCCCATGAAGCTGCCCACCGAAGCCGATATCCTCGACACGCCTGCCCAGCGCCAGGCCGACAAGCGCCGCTGGCTGCGCGCGTTCAACCTCAGCCTCGGCTTCGTCCTGCTGCTGACGGCGGTGTTCCTGTGCCAGCCCTATTTCGACGTGGAGCGCTGGACGGTGACGCCCGGTTCGGCCGCCGGCCTGCTGGGCGTGCTCGGCGCGCCGCTGCTGCATGGCTCCTTCGAACACCTGGCCGCCAACGCCATCTCCCTGCTGATGCTCGGCACGCTCGCGGGCGGCATGTACCCGCGCGCCACCCTCCGTGCCCTGCCGCTGATCTGGCTGGGCTCCGGCCTCGTCGCCTGGTTGCTGGGCGACGCCGGCAGCCACCACCTCGGCGCCAGCGGGCTGACCCACGGCCTCATGTTCATGGTGTTCCTGCTCGGCCTGCTGCGACGCGACCGGCCCGCGGTAGCCGCCTCGATGGCCGCCTTCCTGTTCTACGGCGGCATGTTGTTGACCGTGTTGCCCCGCGAGCCCGGCGTGTCCTGGCAAGCGCATCTTGGCGGTGCGATCGGTGGCGTGGTCGCCGCCTGGCTCTTCAGCCGCCTCGACCCGCAGCCGCCGCGCAAGCGCTACAGCTGGGAAGACGAGGACGAGATCGATGCCCGGGCCGAGGCCACGCGCGCGGAGCTCGAACCCGGCGCCCCCGAGGACGTGCCGGTGATCTGGCACCGCCCCGGGCCCGACGACGATGAGGAACGCGGCGTGGTCCTGCGCTTCCCGACGCGGAAGTAGCATGGCATCCGCGGGACTGGCCCGCATGGCGGACCGCCACGCCAACGCCAACGCCAACGCCAACGCCAACGAGGAGACGGGATGATGGCCCAGGTGCCGACGCGCAACTGGTGGCAACGCAACTGGAAGTGGTGCCTGCCACTGGCCGGCGCGGGCATGCTGGCGGTGTTCGCGTTGGCCATGTACGGCATGTTCTCGCTGCTGTCCGGCCTGTTGGCCCACTCGGCGCCCTACCAGCACGCCCTCGCCCGGGCGCGCGCGTCCGCGGAAGTCGTGGCCGCGCTGGGCGAGCCGATCGAAACCGGCTTCATGACCCAGGGCCACCTGAACACCACGAACGACGAGGGCGAGGCGTACCTGCGCATTCCACTGGAGGGACCGATGGGGAGCGCCTCCGTGCACGTGGAAGCCACGCGCGCGAATGGCCGCTGGACCTACCAGACCCTCGACGTCGTCCTGGCCGACGGCAGCACGATCGACCTGCGCGAGGCCAACGGCAACGACGCGGGCGATCCACCGGCGCGCTATCGCAAGGCGCTGCCGGAACGCCCCTGACGGCGGAGTACCCAGGCCCTACTGGCGGGCTGCGATGCGCAGGCCGCGCGGGGTCAGGCCACGCTCGATCGCCTCGAACAGACCCTGCACCGCCAGCGCCAGCAGCGCGGCCGGGATGGCGCCTTCCAGGATCATGCCGATGTCGTCCAGGCGGATGCCGGTGAGGATCGGCTGGCCGTAGCCGCCGGCGCCGATCAGCGCGCCGAGGGTCGCGGTGCCCACGTTGATCACCGCGGCGGTCTTGATGCCCGCCAGGATCGTGCCCAGGGCGAGCGGCAGCTCCACGCGCCACAGGCGCGTGCGCGAAGGCAGGCCGATCGCCGCGGCCGTTTCGCGCAGGTCGCGGGGGATGCCGGTGATCCCGGCATGGGTGTTCCGCACGATGGGCAGCAGGCTGTAGAGGAAGAGCGCGGCGATCGCGGGGCCGGCGCCGATCCCGAACACGGGGATCATGAACACGAATACCGCCAGCGATGGCAGCGTCTGCAACAGGCCGGTCAGGGTCAGCACCGCTTGCCCGAGTTTCGGGCGCCGGGCCGCCAGCACGCCGAGGGGCAGGGCGACCAGCAACGCCAGGGCCAGGGAGATGCCGACCAGTTGCAGGTGTTCAAGCGTCCTGCGCGCGATGCGCGATGCCCGTCCCCGTGCCCGCGGCGCTTCGACGCCGAGCCAGTCGGACGCCACCGCCGACTCGGTCTCGCGCCCCAGCTTGACCCGCGCATTGAGGCCGCGCATGGTCGCCGCGTCGATCCGGCCGGCCATCGCATCCAGCGCCGCGGTCCAGTCGGGGGCCCGCACCGACAGGTCATCGCGATACAGATAGACGGCCTGGTAGGAGGGGAAGTAATGGCGGTCGTCGTCGAGCACCACCAGGCCGTAGTGGGCGATCTCCGCGTCCGTGCTGTACAGGTCGATGACGTCCACCGCACCGCTGTCCAGGCCGCGATAGGCCAGGTCGTGGTCCATGCCATTGGGCGTGTGCGGCAATGCGTAGGCGCTGCGCAGGCCGGGCCAGCCGTCCGCGCGCTGCATGAACTCGTTGCTCAGGCCGATGCGCAGGCCGGGATGCGCCGCCAGGTCGGAGATGCTGTCGACCTGCAGCTGAAGCGCGCGGTCGGCGCGCATGCCGAGCGCGTAGGTGTTGTCGAACCCGATCGGCGCGGTCATGCGCAGGCCGCGCTCGCGGAGGGCGGCGACCAGGGCGTCCTCGTCGGCACCGGGCATCTGCAACAGTTCCTGCGCGAGGGTGCCGGTGTATTCCGGGTACAGGTCGATGTCGCCCTCTTCCAGCGCGCGCCAGAGGATCCGGGTGCCGCCCAGCTGGCGACGGTGCTCGACCCGATGCCCTTGCTGGCGTGCGACGCCGGCGGCGACCTCGCCCAGGATCACCGACTCGGTGAAGTTCTTGCTGCCCACGCGCAGGGGATCGGCGGCCCACGCGGGCGCGATGCCGCACAGGAACACCAGCAGCGCGGCAAGGCCCCGCCTCACAGGCAATCCTCGAGGTTGCGCTGGGCGTGCAGGAACTCGTGCACGAAGGGCTCGGCGGGGCTGTCGTTCAAGCGGCGCGCGGTGCCCTGCTGGACCACGCGACCCTCGCGCAACAGCACCAGCGTGTCGGCCAGGTAGGCTGCCTCGGCGACGTCGTGGGTGACCATCACCACGGTCTTGCCGAGGCGTTCGAACAGCGTGCGCATCTGCGCCTGCAGCTCGTGGCGGATCACCGGATCGAGCGCGCCCAACGGTTCGTCGAGCAGCAGCACCGGCGGGTCGAGCATCAGCGCGCGCACCAGGCCCACGCGCTGGCGCTGGCCGCCGGAGAGCTCCGACGGAAACCGTCGCAGCGCATCGACGGGCAGCTGGCACAGCGCCGCCAACTCCTGCAGCCGCGCCTGGATCCGCTCGCGCGACCAGCCCAGGGTCCGCGCGAGGAGGGCCGCGTTGTCGCCCGCGCTCAGGTGCGGGAACAGGCCGCCTTCCTGGATCACGTAGCCGATGCGCCGGCGCTGCTCGAGCAGGGCTTCGCGCCGCAGCCGCTCGCCGTCGAAGCGAACCTCGCCCCGGTCCGGCCACTCCAGCCCGATCAGCATCCGCAGCACGGTCGACTTGCCGGCACCGCTGGGGCCGATCAGGGCGGTCCGATGGCCGGCCGCGATGTGCAGGTCCACGCCGTCCAGGGCGACGGTCGGTCCATAGCGCTTGTCGACGCCGGCAAGGGTGAACATGCCGGCAGCTTAGCGCAGCGCCCGTTCGCGGGCCCGGTGGGGTATAAGTTTCAGGAAGTGAACGGGGGATCACAGGGGACACAATGCCGCCAGAAGCCATCGACGTCTTGTCCGACGCCAGTGATGTCTATGCACCACCGGCCGCCCAGGTGGTCGAGCCGCCGACGGTCGCGGCGGCGATGGAGTTCCATGTGGTGGGGGCCACCAAGTTCTTCGTGCTGTATGGCCTCACCTTCGGCCTCTACCAGGTCTATTGGTTCTACAAGCAATGGACGCAGTACCGTCGCTGCCACCGGGCCTCGATGGTGCCCGTCCTGCGCGCGATCTTCCCGGTCTTCTTCACCCATTCGCTGGTCGACAAGGTCGACGCCCGGCTGCGCAGGAACGGCAGCCGGTCGGATTGGAACTCCGGGACGCTGGCGACGGCGTTCGTCATCCTCCAGCTCTCGAGCACCATCATGTCGCGCCTGGCCGGTGATGCCTTCGGCGCGATGGATGTGGCGACGCTGTTCTGCAACGTCATCATCGCGGTGATCCTGTGGCGCATCCAACTCGCCATCAACCTCGCCTGCGG
>JAUIJO010000299.1 GCA_030431185.1 Gammaproteobacteria bacterium
GCTGCCGGTCTCGATGATCGCGTCGCACTGGTAGCGCTCGATCAGGAAGTCGAACTCCAGCGCGGTGGTGATGTCGAAGCCGAACGGACCGCCGCCGTCGCTGAGCTCGGTCGCGGCCAGGCGCATCGTGCGGTAGAAGTGCTTGTAGACGTTGTCGGCGGACATCCGGCGTGGGGCTCCAGTGGCGGGCGAAACGACAGTATAGGCAAAGCCGCCGGGGACGCTGTCCGCGGGCGGGCCCGCAGCGCGGCTTCCGGCCGGCTCAGGGCGAAGGGGAAACGGGCCCGGGCATCTCCGGGCCTGCGGCGCGCGCTGTCTCGCGCAGCGCGAGCGACAGCAGCCTCGATTCCAGCCATGCGGCGGGCCCGGCAGGCGCCGCCAGGTCCATTCGCTCCAGCGCGTCCATATCTCGCGGGGTAGCCGCCAGGCAGGCCCGCGCGACCGTGCGCAACCTCCCGCCTGTCGTCGCGGTCTGGGCCTTGAGCCAGCCCAGCGCCGCGACCAGGCGTTGCTCCACCGGGGTGAAGTCACTGCCCAGCGGGTAGTCGGGCAGGGTGCCGTCGCGCCGCAGCGGTGCCAGCCTCGCCGCGAGCTCCGCCGGGGTGTTCCCCCTCGCGGTGGTCGCCAGGGCGAAATCCGCGGCGAGCTTGCCCGCCGCCTTCGCTGTCTCCACCAGGCCTGGCTGGAAACGGGCGTCGGCGATGCCGGCCATCGCCGCGATGCAATCCTCGTCGGTGGCACCGCGCAGGTCGGCGATGCCGTATTCGGTGATGTAGACGTCGCGCAGATGGCGCGGGATCGTCGCGTGGCCGTAGTTCCAGACCACGTTCGAACGGCTGTGCCCGCCACTGTCGCGGACGGCGCGGAACATCAGCACCGAGCGCGCGTCCGGCAGGGCGTGGGCCATCGCCACGAAGTTGTACTGGCCCCCGACGCCCGACACCACGCGGCCGTCCTCAAGCGCGTCGGAGACCGCCGCGCCCAGCGCGGTCGCCATCATGCAGCTGTTGAAGAAGCGCGCGTCGCGGCGTTGCAGGCGCTCCAGCGTCTCGTTGCCGCCATAGAGTTCGTTGACCGCGCTGACGGGACACATGCCGATGGCGTCGCGGACCGCGTCGGGGAGATCGCGCAACCACTGGTAGAAGTCCGGCGAACCCAGGTAGAACGCGCCGTGCAGGAACTGGCCCTCGCGCGCGAGCCGCTCGCGGTCGGGGTCGGTGAGGCTGCCTTCGGCGTATCGCTGCATCAGCGCGAGGTCGTCCACCACCTTGCGACGGATGACGCCGGCGTCGACCAAGCGGCGGAAACCCTCGTTGAGCATCTCGCTGCAGCCGTACAGGCCGATGCCGAATGGCCCCAGCGCAGGATCGGCGGAGGCTTTCGAGCCCAGGGCGGCGAGCACGCGGCGATAGGCGGCGTTGTCGGCGTGGCGCAGCGCGAGGGCGTGGCACAGGGCGTCGGCGAGCGCGCCGATGCCGATCTGCAGCGTGCCGCCGTCCTTCACCAGGGTGCTGGCATGGAAGCCGATCGCGTAGTCGACGTCGGTGACCGGCTGGCGCGGCAGGCCGAACAGCCGCGGGTGCGGACCCGGCGGGTCGACCACGATGTCGAAGAAGTCCGCCTCCACGGCGGCCCCCCCGCCGAGCCAGGGCAGGGCGGGGTCGACCTCGGCCACCATCAGCGGGCGCGGCAGTCCGCGCGACGCGACGGCATCGAGTGCATCGAAGGTCAGGTCGGTGTTGCACGACAGCGACAGGCGGGTACCGCCCGGCTCGCGCGCGACCTTCTGCACGATGGCATTGATCCTGCGATCGGCCAGCGCCCGCGCGACGTGCGTGTAGTTCAGGCTGGCATAGCGCCGCTGCGCCTGCCGCGAACCCAGCATCGCGCCGGACTGCATGTAGAACTCCTCCACCTCCATGTGGGCGGGCAGGGCGTCGTGTCGCAGCGCCTGGACATAGGCCAGGCGCGGGAAATCGTCGCCGAAATGGCGGGCCACGAAGGGGCCCAGGAAGCGCCCCTCCAAGCCCTTGGCGGGCCCGGGCGGATCCAGCGAGAGCGCCGTGTACAGGTGCAGGCCACGTTCGGGCGAGGTGGCCATGCGCGCGTACAGCGCGTTGAGCAGGCGGTGCGGCTTGCCCAGGCCGAGCGGGGCGCCGATCCGCAGCGGCCCCTCGATCCGTTCGAGCATCTCCGACACGGCGTCGTCGAGGTGGGTGGCGGGCATGGGCCGCGCGGGGCTGGCATCGGTCATGTCGACAGCGTACCGCGCCGTCGCATGGCGGGCAGGTGACGGGAGCGGTCCGTTGGCGCGGACGGCTTGACAATGCCGATTACACCTGTAAATTCAAATGAAAATTACGGATGTAAACGATGAAGATCAGCGAAGCGGAGTCGATCGTGATGGAACTGCTGTGGCGTCGCGCGCCGATGGCGGCCGAGGGCGTCGTCGAGGCCCTTGGCGATCGCCAGCAATGGCAGGAGCCGACCATCAAGACCCTGCTCAACCGCCTGCTCAAGAAGGGGGCGATCACGGCGGAGAAGGACGGTCGCCGCTATCTCTATTCCCCCGTGCTGCGTCGCGAGGACTGGGTGCAGGAAGAGAGCGAGGGCATGCTCGACCGCCTGTTCGATGGGCGGGTGGCGCCTCTGGTTGCGCACTTCAGCCAGCAGCGCAAGCTCAGCGCCAAGGATATCCGCGAGCTGCGCGCCTTGCTTGAGGAGATCGACGATGGGCAGCGCTGAGATCCTGCGGGCCTTGCTGGAGGCAGCGCTTGCGACCGGTGCTGCCGTCGGCGTGGTGCTGCTGCTTCGCCGCCC
>JAUIJO010000300.1 GCA_030431185.1 Gammaproteobacteria bacterium
CCGTCCCGGCAGGCGGCGTCCGGTGCCCACATCTGCCGGTCCGCCCAGGGCACGTCGCGCAGGTGCAGCGCGACGCCGCAATCGGTGGCCTCGCCCATCGGCGAGTCCATGCGGAGGACGTGGTAATCCTCCATGCCGAAGTGGCCGCCCTCGTCGTCGAACGGCGCGCCCGACTCGATGTCGTGGGACGCGTAGATGTACACCCGCCCCTCGAACACGTGCGCGGACGGGTCCGCCGTGTACAGGTGCGTCAGCAGGGGCTCGGAGATGGCGCGCGCGGCGAGGTCGTCCAGGTCGGTGTCGGCGGCATGGGATTCATTGCTGTGGATGGCGGTCATGTATGGGGTCCCGTGGTCAGGCGACGGCGTCCGCGGCGCGCCGGCGTTGGCTGAGTTCCTGTTCGATGCGCATCTCCATGCGCTTGTCGATCCGGTAGGCGAACAGCAACGCCACCGCGACGAGGAAGGGGATCGAACAGTAGAGGCTGACGGTCAGGCGGATGCCGTCCACGACGGCCGCCGGCTGTTCGGCGGCACCGGCCTGGTAGCCGTAGTGGGCGAGGATGCCCGCGACCAGCGCGCCGCCGACGCTGAGGCCGATCTTCAATCCGCACAGCATCGCGGAGAAGATGATGGCGGTGGCGCGCCGGTTGTTCTTCCATTCCGAATAGTCGGCGACGTCGGCGATCATGGCCCACAGCAGGGGAATGGTGATGCCGTAGCAGAACCCATGCGCCATGAAGGCGAGGAAGACCACCGGCACCGCGGTCGGCGGGAACACGGCGAACGCCAGCAGGAACAGCGTCGACAGCAGCAGCGCGCCGCCGAACACGTCGCGCTTGCCGAACCGGTCGGCCAGTCGCCGGGACACTCCGATGCCCAGGATCATGCAGACGATGCCGCTGCCGTTGAACAGGCTGAACGCGGACGTGGCCGGGTCCTCGGGCCACTGGAAGCCCACCAGTCCGGCCGCGGTGAGCGAGCTGTTCAACAGCGCGACCATGCCGTTGAACCCGGTGCCTCCGAGGAACGCCGCGAGCGCCGGCTCGCTCATGTAGTACTGGAAGTAGTAGATGTACGTGCCGCCCTTGAGCGCCAGGTTGACGAACACCAGGATGGTCAGTGCCAGCATCACCTGCCAGGGCCGGTTGCGGGCCAGGTCCGCCAGGTCCTGCATGACGCCCGAGGACTGCGCGGCGGTGGGGACGATGCGCTCGCGCGTCGTCAGGAAGGTGATCAGGAAGAACACGGTGCCCACCACGGCGAACAGCGTCATGACGCTCTCGAAGCCCTTGACGCGGTCGCCGTCGCCGAGGATCAGGACGAGCGGCAGCAGCAGCACCTGGATCACGAACTGCGCGATCATCACCGCCACGAAGCGGTAGGCCGACAGGCTGTTGCGCTGGGCCATGCTGCCGGTCAGCACGCCGCTCAGCGCGGAGTACGGCAGGTTGTTGGCGGCGTACACCATCACCAGCAGGCTGTAGGTGGCCATCGCATAGACGACCTTGCCCCGGTCGCCGAAGTCGGGCGTGCTGAAGGCCAGCAACGACAACACGCCGAAGGGCACCGCCGTCCAGAGGATCCACGGCCGGAACTTGCCCCAGCGGGTGCGGGTGCGGTCCGCCGCGATGCCGACCAGCGGCGTGAACACGAAGGCCCCCAGCATGCCGACCACGAAGATGATCTTGGCCGCGGTCGCCGGCGGCAGCCGGTAGACGTCGGTGTAGAAGAAGGCCAGATAGGTGATCAGGGTCTGGAAGATCAGGTTCGCCGCCAGGTCGCCCAGGCTGTAACCCAGTTTCTCGGTGACCGACAAGGCGTGTTCGCTGCTGTGCATGCGGGGCTTCCCGTGGATGGGCATGGCAGGGGGCCGCGTTGCCGCGGTGGAGGGGGATGTCGCGTCCATCAGGGCGTGCGCTCCACCGTGAACGTGGCGCTGGCGCGGGTGTCGGCGCTGGAGGACCCCACCCGCAGCTCGTAGCCGCCGGCGGGCACGACGTAGGCCTGCGCCTGTTCGTCGTAGTGTCGCAGGGCGTGCCCGATCGGCAGCTCGAACTGCACCACGCGCGACTCGCCGGCATCGAGCCGGACGCGCTGGAAGCCCCGCAGCTCCTGCACGGCAACGCCCGGGGCGCCCTGCAGCGGGCGGACGTACAGCTGCACCACTTCGTCGCCGGCGCGATCGCCCGTGTTGCCCACCCGCACGCCGACCCGCAGCTGCCCGTCGGGTGCGACGACCTGCCGGTCCAACTGCAGTTCGCCATAGTCGAAGCGCGTATAGGACAGGCCATGGCCGAACGGATACAGCGGCGTCCCGCGGAAGTAGCGATACGTGCGACCTTCCATCGCGTAGTCGTCGAAGGCGGGCAGCGGTTCGTCGGCCTTGTAGAACGTCACCGGCAGGCGGCCCGCGGGATTGACGTCGCCGAACAGCACCTCGGCGACCGCCGTGCCGCCCTGCTGGCCCGGGTACCAGCCCATCAGGATCGCGGGCAGGTTCGCCTGCGCCCAGTCGACCGCCAGCGCCGAGCCCGCGGTCAGCACCAGCACCACCGGCTTGCCGGTCGCATGCAGGGCCTCCAGCAGGCGCCGCTGGGTGGCCGGCAGGCGCAGGTCGGTGCGATCGCCCCCGGCGAAACCGGGATAGGTGACCGTCATCTCCTCGCCCTCGACATCGCCGGTGAGCCCGCCGACGAACACCACGACGTCGGCGTCGCGGGCGAGCGCCACCGCTTCTTCGAACGGCGGCTTCGCGCCGGGCATGCGCCAGCCCAGCCGCACCGCGGCATCGCGCTCGTC
>JAUIJO010000301.1 GCA_030431185.1 Gammaproteobacteria bacterium
GGGCGGCGGCCACCAGCTGCGTGGCGGTATGGAGCGGGGTGCGGGACATCGAGCCTCCGTTGGAGCGGTTGCAACAAAGTCCCGATCATACGATGGCGGCGGCCACCGTGCCGGACGGGGCGCACACGGCGCCCCGCCGGGCCCTGTTCATTCGGTGGGCGCGGTGTCGCCCGAATAGCTGACCGCGGTGGCGCCGGTGATGGCGCCGGTGCGGGCGGTGTCGTGCACGTAGAGCAGGACCTCGCGCTCGAACACCAGCGAGCCGTCGACGACCGCGTCCGGCCCGATCACCACGCGCGGCGGGCGTCCTTTCTTGTTGATGCGGAACCACTGCGGGCTCGGCTTTTCGTAGTGGATGCCGCCGCGCACGTGCGAGCCCGCGCCCACCGTGAGGTCGCCCGACACGGTCTCGATGCCGCCGCCGACGTCGGCGGCGACCAGGCCGATCGAGCCGTTGACGGTCTCAACGTCGTCGGCCACGTTGCCGCCCAGTCCGATGAAGATGCCGCCGTTGACGGTGCTCACGCCGCCCTGGACCTGGACGCGCTCCTGCAGGCGGATGCCGCCGTTGACGGTCTCCAGGTCGCCTGTGCGCGCCGATGCGCCCACCTTGATGCTGCCATTGACGGTCTCGGCGTCGCGCACCTGGGCGTTGTCGCCGATCCGGATGCTGCCGTTGACGGTTTCCAGGTTGCCGTAGGTCTGTCCGGCGTCGGCGGTGATGCTGCCGTTGACCTTGTCGATGTCCTGCTGGGCCAGGGCGGCGGCCGGCAACAGCGCCAGCGCCAGTGCCACGGGAAGGAGGGAGAGCGGCTTGCGTGCGGTCATGGGCGTGTCCATTCAGGGTCGTTGAGGAGAGGGATGCACGATGCAGCCGCAGGGTTTAATCCCGGCGATGCGTCGATCCGGCCATCGCGCCGTCTCCGTTACAATCGCAGGCCCATGCACCCCGGGCATCTGCCCGAAGTCACGGAAGCCCCCACGTGTCCCCATCCCACGCAAGCGCCGACGCCCGTTCCCCGGACCGCATCAAGCCGGTCGTCCTGCTGATCCTCGATGGCTGGGGACACCGCGAGGACCCCACCGACAATGCGCTCGCCGCCGCGACGCTTCCCCACTGGGATGCGCTGGTGGCGGAGGCCCCGCACACGCTCATCCACACCGAGGGCCGCCACGTCGGCCTGCCGGATGGACAGATGGGCAACTCCGAGGTGGGCCACATGAACCTCGGTGCAGGCCGGATCGTCTACCAGGACCTGACCCGCGTCGATGCCGCGATCGAGGACGGGTCGTTCTTCGCCAACGCGTCCCTGCGTGCGGCCTGCGTGGCGGCGAAGGCCTCCGGCGGCACCCTGCACCTGATGGGTCTGCTGTCGCCCGGCGGCGTCCACAGCCACGAACGGCATGTCTTCGCGATGATCGAGCTGGCGCGTCGCGAGGCGGTGCCGCACGTGGCCATCCATGCCTTCCTCGATGGCCGCGACACCCCGCCGCGATCGGCCGAAGCGAGCCTCAAGGCGCTGCAGGAAGCCTGCCAGAAGGCCGGCAACGCCGAGATCGCCAGCGTCAGCGGTCGCTACTTCGCGATGGATCGCGACAACCGCTGGGACCGCGTGCGCCGGGCCTGGGACGCGATGGTCGAGGCCGCCAGCGAGCACCACGCGCCCGACGCGCTGACCGCCCTGGCCGACGCCTACGCGCGCGACGAGAACGACGAATTCGTATCGCCGACCGTCATCGACGATGGCGCGACCATGCGCGACGGCGACGCGGTGGTCTTCATGAACTTCCGCGCCGACCGCGCCCGCCAGCTCGCGGCGGCCTTCATCGCGCCGGATTTCGAGGGCTTCCATGCCCGCCGCCCGGTGCTGTCGCGCTTCGTCTGCCTGACCGAGTACGACGCGCGCCTGCAGGCGGACCTGGCGTTTCCGCCCGACGACCTGCGCCACACCCTCGGCGAGGTCCTGGAGGCCAACGGCCTGGCCCAGTTGCGCATCGCCGAAACCGAGAAGTACGCCCATGTCACCTTCTTCTTCAGCGGCGGCCGAGAGGCGCCCTATGCCGGCGAGGAGCGCATCCTGATCCCCAGCCCGCAGGTGGCGACCTACGACCTGCAGCCGGAAATGAACTGCCCGCAGCTCACCGGGCAGCTGGTCGAGGCCATCGATGCCGGGCGCTTCGACGCGATCATCTGCAACATCGCCAACCCCGACATGGTCGGACACACGGGCGTGTTCGACGCGGCGGTCAAGGCCGCCGAGGCCGTGGATGTCGCGATCGGCGCCGTGCGCGACGCCGTGGAACGGGCCGGGGGGGCGTTGCTGGTCACCGCCGACCACGGCAACCTGGAGATGATGCGCGACCCCGCCACGGGCCAGGCGCACACCGCCCATACCACCGGGCCGGTGCCCCTGGTCTACGTGGGCCCGCGCAAGGCGACGCTGCGCAGCGGCGGCGCCCTGCGCGACATCGCGCCGACCATCCTCGACCTGCTCGGCCTGCCGCAGCCGGGCGAGATGAGCGGCCAGAGCCTGCTGGAGGCCTGATGCGCCCGGCGCGCCCGGCGGCCATTGCCCTGCTGGCCGGGGCCGCGCTGGCCGTGCTCGCGATGTCGCTGCAGGCGCAGGACAGTCGCGAGACCCAGCGCAAGCTGGACGAGGTCAAGGCCGAACTGCGATCCGTGGCCGCCGATCGCCGGCGCATCGAGGGCGAGCGCGGCGAGGCACACCGCGAGCTGCGCCAGGCCGATGAGAAAGTGGGTGAATCCAATCGTCGCCTG
>JAUIJO010000302.1 GCA_030431185.1 Gammaproteobacteria bacterium
TGTCGGCCAGCGTGTCGGGCTCGTCGTAACGCGCCGGACGCGGGTTCACGTGGCCGCAGGCCTTGCAGCTGCGGTGCTCGAGCGAGCGGTAGAAGCGCTCGAACACCGGCGGGAAGTCCTGCTCGATGTCGCGCAGGTGGAAGTACTCCTCGAACAGCAGGTGGTTGCAGCGCTCGCAATACCACAGCAGGCCATCGTCCTCGTGCGGCAGCCGGCGGCGCTCCACCACCAGGCCCACCGATCCCGCCATGCGTTGCGGCGAATGCGGCACGCGCGGCGGCAGCAGGAAGATCTCGCCGGCGCGGATGGGGATGTCGCGGACCGCGCCATCCTCCTGGATGCGCAGGACCATTTCGCCCTCGACCTGGTAGAACCACTCCGGGCCCTCGTCCCAGTGGTAGTCGGTGCGCTGGTTCGGCCCTCCGACGACCATCACGATGAACTCGCCGTCGTAGATGCACTTGTTGCCGACCGGGGGCTTGAGCAGCTCGCGGTTCGCCTCGATCCAGGCCGGGAAATTGATCGGGTTGGGCAGCATCAGGCGTCTCCGTCGGCGATGGCGCGGGCCACGCACTTGAGTTCGATGGCGATCGGCGTCGGCAGCGCGTCGATGCCGAGGGTGGTGCGGCACGGCGCCGAGGCCGGGTCGGGGAAATATTCCGCCCAGACCGCGTTGTAGGCCGTGAAGTCCCCGGCCATGTCGGTCAGGAACACGGTGACGTCGACCAGGTCCTCCCAGCGTGCGCCCGCATCCTCGAGGACGGCGCGCACGTTCGCCATCACCGCATGCGTCTGCTGCACGATGTCATGGCCGACGAGGCGGCCGTCGTCGTCGTGGCGGTTGCCGGGCACGCGGTCGCTGGCCGGGTCGCGCGGGCCGATGCCCGACAGGAACAGAAGCGCGCCGACGCGTCGCGCATGCGGGTAGCGTCCGACGGGACGCGGCGCCCCGGAGGCCTGGATGCCCTCGCGGCTCATCGCGGCGAATCGCCGCCGGCGCGGTGCACGCGGTCGATCGCGGCGGCGTGGGTGTCGGCCAGGCCCTCGTAGGCGTCGACGTCGACGCCAAGGTCGTTGACCCGGCCGTTCTTGAGGCTGTAGACCCAGCCGTGCACGGTCAGCGACTGGCCCCGCGACCAGGCATCGCGGACGATGTTGGTCTGGCAGACGTTGCGCACCTGGTCGATGACGTTCAGCTCGCACAGGCGGTCGTGGCGCTCGTCCTCCGCGGCCCGGTGCAGGCAGTCCGCGTGCTTCTCGGCGACGTCGGCGACGTGGCGGATCCAGTTGTCGGCCAGCCCGACCCGGTTTCCGTGCAGGGCGGCATGCACGCCGCCGCAGCCGTAGTGCCCGACCACGAGCACGTGCTGGACCTTCAGCACGTCGACCGCGAACTGGATGACCGACAGGCAGTTGAGGTCGGTGTGGACGACGACGTTGGCGATGTTGCGGTGGACGAACACTTCGCCCGGCGCCATGTCGACGATCTGGTTGGCCGGGACGCGCGAATCCGAGCAGCCGATCCAGAGGAACTGGGGCGCCTGCTGGGTGGACAGGCGCTCGAAGAAGCCGGGGTCCTCGGCGTTGATGCGGTCGGACCATTCGCGGTTGCGGTCGAGCAGGTCATGCAGGGTTTTCATGGGGCATGGACTTCCAGTTGTAGGCCGATGTTGCGGGGTTCGGTGAAGAAGCGCATTGCCTCGTGGCCCCCCTCGCGGCCAAGGCCCGAGGCGCCGCTGCCGCCGAAAGGCGTGCGCAGGTCGCGCATCATCCAGGTGTTGATCCAGACCATCCCGGTCCGAAGGTTGGCGGCGAGACGGTGGGCGCGGTCGAGGTCGCGGGTCCAGACCGACGCCGCCAGGCCGTAATCGCTGGCATTGGCCAGGGCCAGCGCGTCGGCCTCGTCGTCGAAGGGCTGCAGTGTCGCCACCGGGCCGAAGATCTCCTCGCGGTTGCCCGCGCACGCCGGCCCCAGCCCCTCGATGAGCGTCGGGGCGACGAACCAGCCGGGCCGGTCGAGCGCGCGACCACCGCACGCCACCTGGCCGCCGTCGTCGCGTGCCTGCTGGATCGCCGCGAGCACCTTGTTGAACTGCGCCTGCGAGGCGAGGGGGCCCATCTGCGTGTCGCTGTCGATCGGGTCGCCGACGCGCAGCGCGAGCGCGCGCTCGACGAAGGCGTCGCGGAAGCCGTGGTAGATGCCGCGCTCGACCAGGATCCGCGAACCGCACAGGCAGATCTGGCCACTGTTCTGGAACGCCGAGCGGACCAGCGTATCGAGGTGGTCCTGCCAGCGGCTGTCGGCGAACACGAGGGTCGGATTCTTGCCGCCCAGCTCCAGCGAGACCTTCTTCAGCATGGGGGCTGCGATGCCGGCGATGCGTCGGCCGACCGCCGTACTGCCGGTGAACGACACCGCGCGCGTGTCGGCATGGGCGACGAGGGGCTCGCCGACCGCCGCGCCGCTGCCGTGGACGATGTTGAGCACGCCCGCGGGCAGGCCGACCTCGGCGGCCAGCTCGCCCAGCAGGGTCGCGGTGAGCGGAGTGACTTCCGAGGGCTTGGCGACGACCGTGTTGCCCGCCGCCAGCGCCGGCGCGATCTTCCAGGTCAACAGGTAGAGCGGCAGGTTCCAGGGCGAAATCGTCGCCACCACGCCCAGGGGCGCGCGCAGCGTGTAATTGAGCCCGGCTTCGCCGTGGTGCGATTCGCTGGCGAACTGGGTCGCGGCATGGGCGAAGAAACGCAGGTTCTGCACCGCGCGCGGCACCTCGA
>JAUIJO010000049.1 GCA_030431185.1 Gammaproteobacteria bacterium
CGGAAACTATTCATTCTTACCCGGGAATCTGTTTCATGGCCCTAGAATTCGACCTGAACCGCGACGCCCCCGCCGCCGCCCAAGCCGACTGCATCGTCGTCGGCATCTTCGCCGACAACAGCCTCAGCCCCGCCGCGCAGGCCATCGACGCCGCCAGCGGCGGCCGCATCAAGGCGCTGGCCGGGCGCGGCGACGTCAGCGGCAAGACCGGACGGACCGCGCTGCTGCACGACCTGGAGGGCGTCGCCGCCCCGCGCGTGCTGGTGGTCGGCCTGGGCGAAGCGGCCAAGTTCGGCGTCCCGCAGTACCTCAAGGCGGTCGCCGACGCGACCCGCGCGCTGAAGACCGGTCCGGTCGAGCGTGCGGTCTTCACGCTGTCGGAGCTGCCGGTCGCCGGTCGCGACGCCGCCTGGGCGATCCGCCAGGCCGTGATCGCCGCCGACCATGCCGCCTACCGCTACACCGCCACCCTGGGCGCCAAGAACAAGGCCCGCGAGCACAAGGGCCTCAAGCGCCTGTCGATCAGCGGCGACGACGAGGCCGCGCTGGCGCTGGGCAAGGGCACCGCCGCCGGCGTGCAGTTCGCCCGCGAGCTGGGCAACCTGCCGCCGAACATCTGCAACCCGGGCTACCTGGCCGAGCAGGGCCGCAAGTTCGCCGACCGCTTCGACAACACCGAATGCGAAGTGCTGGAAGTCGCCGACATGGAGAAGCTGGGCATGGGCTCGCTGCTCGCCGTCGGCCGCGGCTCGGCCAACCCGCCGCGCCTGGTGGTGCTCAAGTACAGCAACGGCGGCGACAGCAAGCCCTATGTCCTGGTCGGCAAGGGCATCACCTTCGACACCGGCGGCATCAACCTCAAGACCCAGGGCGGCATCGAGGAGATGAAGTTCGACATGTGCGGCGCCGCGACGGTCATGGGCACCTTCGTGTCCGCGGTCGGCATGGCCCTGCCGGTCAACCTGGTGGTGGTGGTCCCCGCCGTGGAGAACATGCCCGACGCCGACGCCTACCGCCCCTCCGACGTGCTCACCAGCATGTCGGGCAAGACCATCGAGGTCGGCAACACCGACGCCGAGGGCCGCCTGATCCTGTGCGACGCGCTGACCTACGCCGCGAAGTTCGAGCCGGCCGCGCTGGTCGACGTCGCCACCCTCACCGGTGCCTGCATGGTCGCCCTGGGCAAGTACGCCAGCGGCCTGATGAGCAAGGACGACGATCTCGCCGACGAGCTGCTGGCCGCCGGCGAACAGGTCTTCGACCGTGCCTGGCGCCTGCCGCTGTGGGACGAATACCAGTCGATGCTCGACTCCGCCTACGCCGACGTCTACAACATCGGCGGCCGCTGGGCGGGCGCGATCACCGCGGGCTGCTTCCTCTCGCGCTTCACCGAAGGCCAGCGCTGGGCGCACCTGGACATCGCCGGCAGCGGCAGCGACGAGGGACGCAAGGGCATGGCGACCGGCCGGCCGGTCGGCCTGCTCAGCCAGTGGCTGATCGACCAGGCGGGAAACGGGAATTGAGAAGGGGGAAAAGGGAATGGTGAGCCTCCCCCTTTTCCCACGCCCACGCGGCCGCCACCACGGCGGTCGCCCTCGACTTTGCCCGCCCCATTCCCGATTCCCGTCCTTCGATCCCCCCCACTGATGCCCAGCGCCGATTTCTACCTGATCTCCAAGCCGCGGTTCCGCGAGGAGCCCTTGCGCCTGGTCTGCGAGCTCGCCCGCAAGGCCTATGAGAAGGGCGTCCCGACCCTGGTGCTGGCACGCGACGCCGCCCAGGCCGAGCAGCTCGACGACCTGCTGTGGTCGTTCGACCCGGATGCCTTCATCCCGCACCAGATCGTCGGGGTGGACGTCGACGAGGAGGAGGCCGACGTGCTGATCGCCACGCCCGAGGTCGACGTACCGCTGCGCGCCATCGTCATCAACCTGCGCGACGGGGCGGTGGAAGGCGCGTTCGAGCGGGTCCTGGAAGTGGTGCCGGCGGACGAAGGCGCGCGCGGGCCCTTGCGCGAGCGATGGAAGCAGTACCAGGCCAACGGCCTCGACGTCCGGAAACACGACATGTAACCCCATGCCGGCCCCGCGCCCGCGGGTCCGGCGACATTCCCGCCCGCATCGCGGGGGAATGGCCCATCAAGACGAAGCCCCCATGACGAACACCCTCGCCCCCAGCTACGACCCCACCCAGTTCGAATCCCGCCTCTACGAGCAATGGGAGTCGAGCGGCGTGTTCGCGCCGTCCGGCGAGGGCGAGCCCTACAGCATCCTGCTGCCGCCGCCGAACGTCACCGGCACCCTGCACATGGGCCACGCCTTCCAGCACACCCTGATGGACGCGCTGGTGCGCTACCACCGCATGCGCGGCTTCGACGTGCTGTGGCAGATGGGCAGCGACCATGCGGGCATCGCCACCGAGATGGTGGTCTCGCGCAACCTCGCCGCCGAGGGCCGGGGCGAGACCCGCGACTCGCTGGGCCGCGAGGGTTTCATCGCGAAGGTCTGGGAGTGGAAGGAACACTCCGGCGACACCATCGAGCGCCAGATGCGCCGCATCGGCACCTCCGGCGACTGGACCCGCAAGGTCTTCACGATGGACGCCATGCCGGCCGAAGCGGTCGTGGAGGCCTTCGTCCGCCTGCACCAGGAAGGCCTGGTCTACCGCGGCCAGCGCCTGGTCAACTGGGACCCGGTGCTGAAGACGGCGATCTCCGACCTGGAGGTCGTCAACCAGGAGGAAGACGGCTTCCTGTGGTCGATCCGCTACCCGCTCAGCGACGGCAGCGGCGACCTGGTGGTCGCCACCACCCGCCCCGAGACCATGCTCGGCGACACCGCGGTGATGGTGCACCCCGACGACGAGCGCTACGCCCACCTGGTCGGCCGGACGGTGGCGCTGCCACTCACCGACCGCGAGATCCCGATCATCGCCGACGCCTATGTCGACCGCGAATTCGGCACCGGCGTGGTCAAGGTCACCCCGGCGCACGACTTCAACGATTACCAGGTCGGCCAGCGCCATGGCCTGCCGATGATCAACATCCTCACCCCGGATGCCGCGATCAACGACAACGCCCCCGAGCAGTACCGCGGCCTCGACCGCTACGCGGCGCGCAAGCGCGTCCTCGAGCAGCTCGATGCCGCCGGCCTGCTGGTCGAGGAGAAGAAGCACACGCTGCAGGTGCCGCGCGGCGATCGCAGCGGCCAGGCCATCGAGCCCTACCTGACCGACCAGTGGTTCGTGAAGATGGACGAGCTCGGCGCGCGCGGACTCGAGCTGGCGGTCGATGGCGACGTGAAATTCGTCCCCGGCAACTGGATCAACACCTACCGCCACTGGATGGAGAACATCCAGGACTGGTGCATCAGCCGCCAGCTGTGGTGGGGCCACCGCATTCCCGCTTGGTACGACGACGCGGGCCGCATCTACGTCGGTCGAGACGAGGCCGAGGTCCGGGCGATGAACGAACTCGCGGACGACGTGGCGCTGCGGCAGGACAACGACGTGCTGGAGACCTGGTTCTCCTCCGCGCTGTGGCCCTTCAGCACGCTGGGCTGGCCCAACGAGCAGGCCATGGCCGAGCGCGGCCATGCCCGTTACCTGCCCTCCTCGGTGCTGGTGACGGGCTTCGACATCATCTTCTTCTGGGTCGCCCGGATGATCATGATGACGGACCACTTCGCCGACGAGGTGCCCTTCCGCGACGTCTACATCACGGGCCTGGTGCGCGACTCGCAGGGTCAGAAGATGTCCAAGTCCAAGGGCAACGTGCTCGACCCGCTGGACCTGATCGACGGCATCAGCGCCGACGCGCTGGTCGCCAAGCGCACCTCGGGGCTGATGCAGCCGAAGATGGCCGAGAAGATCGAACGGGCCACCCGCAAGGAGTTCCCCGACGGCATCCCTGCCTTCGGCGCCGACGCCTTGCGCTTCACCCTGGCCGCGCTGGCCGGACCGGGTCGCGACATCAAGTTCGACCTCGGCCGCGCCGAGGGCTACAAGAACTTCTGCAACAAGCTGTGGAACGCCACCCGCTTCGTGCTGATGAACACCGAGGACGTCCGCTTCGAAGGCGTCCCGCGGCCCCGTACCGACGCCGAGCGCTGGATCCTCGCGCGCCTCGACCAGACCGCCGTCGACGCCGCGAAGCATTTCGCCGACTACCGCTTCGACCTGCTGGGCCAGGCCTTGTACGAGTTCGCCTGGAACAATTTCTGCGACTGGTTCGTCGAGCTGGCCAAGCCGGCCCTCGGCGGCGATGACGCGGACGCGGCCGACAGCACCCGCCACACCCTGCTGTACGTGCTCGAACGCCTGCTCGCCCTGCTGCATCCGCTTGTGCCCTTCGTGACCGAGGAGCTGTGGCAGGCCGTTGCCCCGCGCCTGGGCATCGCGGGCACCACGATCATGCTGCAGCCCTACCCGCAGGCCAGCGACCTGGACACCGAGGGTTTCGGCGCCGCCGAACTGGACATCGAATGGCTGAAGTCGATGGTGTCGGCGCTGCGTCGCGTGCGCAGCGAGCTCAACGTGGCGCCCTCGCGGCAGGTCCCGTTGCTGCTCGCCGGGGGCAGCGACGCGGAGCACGCACGGGTCCAGCGCTTCGACTCGCAATTGCGCTTCCTGACCCGGCTGGAGCGGATCGACGTGCTCGAGGATGGCCAGGAAGCGCCGCCGGCCGCCGCCGCGGTGGTCGGCGAACTCAAGCTGCTGGTGCCGCTGGAAGGCCTGGTCGACCTCGACGCCGAGCGCGCGCGCCTCGACAAGGAGATCAAGCGCGTCGCGGCCGAGATCGGCAAGTGCAAGGGCAAGCTGGGCAACGAGACCTTCGTCAGCAACGCGCCCGCCGCCGTGGTCGAGCAGGAACGCAAGCGCCTGGTCGAGTGGACGCAGCAACACGACGGCCTGGTCGCCCAGCGCGCGAAACTCTGATCCGGCGGCCGGGCGGCGGAACGTCCGCCGCGGCATGAGCCGGGCGCGACCGGGGCTTCAGTACGCCTCGTCGGACACGACGTCGATGGGTTCGCCCGAACGGGCCCGCCGACGTACGACCTGGGGGTCGACGCGGGACAGCGTGCACGCATCGGCCCCGGCCGGGAGGCGGATCACCGCCCCACGCAGTTCGATGTGGACCGGTTCGCGGGACCGCTTGTGGCTTCGCGTGAAATAGGTGGCCTTGTGGCCACGCAGCACCACCGCATTCCCGCCCTTCTCCCCGGCCTGCCGGGCCAGTTGCTCGAACGCCCGCGGATAGCTCGCCGCGGGGATGCTGGTCTCCAGCGTGCCCTCCTCGACGCGCCGGCCCTCTTCGATCGCCACCGTCCCCAGTTTCTCGACATCGCACGACGGGGCTCGCCACAGCACCGGGATCGGCTCCACCACCCCGCCCGCCCGCGCGACGGGCGTGACGCCGAGCGCCGCGACGCCCAGCGAGGCGACCACGAACGCCATCCCTGCCTTCATCCCCTTCATTCCGAACGCCTCTCCGACATCGATCCTCCCAGACCCTAGTACGCCCCGGCTTCGACCGGAAGCCGGGCAAGGCGAGGGGTGGGATTGCGCAAAGCGAAAGCCCGGATCCCGACTGGGGGCCGCTGCCCTCGCTCCGCGCGGCGCGGGCAAGGGGCCTAGGCGTGCGGCAGCAGTTCGATCGCCATGACCAGCGCGTCCTCGCGGCCCTCGTGGGACGGGTAGTAGCGCGGCCGCCGGCCGATCTCGTTGAAACCCTCCTGGTGGTACAGCTCGATCGCGCCCCGGTTGGAGGGTCGAACCTCCAGGAACACGCGTTCGGCGCCGCGCCCGCGCGCGATCTGCAGCAGCGCGCGCAGCAGGCGGCGTCCATGCCCGCGCCCCTGCAAGGTAGGCGCGATGCAGATGTTCAGGACGTGGGCCTCGCCCGCAGCGAGGCTCAGCAGGAAGTAGCCGACGATGCCGTCCTCGTCCTGCAGCACCCAGGCCGGGTAATCGGCCCGCAGGCAATCGCGGAAGATGCCCATCGTCCAGGGAAAGGGATATGCCGCGATCTCGACGGCGAACACCGCATCCAGGTCCTCCTCGCGCATCGGCCGCAGGGCCGCGGGCGCATGCAGCGGATCGTCCCGCTGCGCACTCATCCGCGCGAGGCCTTGCGTGCGGCGCGCAACCCCTGCCAGAGCGCGCGCTTGGCATGGCTGTCTTCGCGCAGGGCTGCCAGGTCGAACGCCAGCGCGTCCAGCAATGCCTGTCCCTCGCGCGGGGTGCGCTGGGAGGTGGCCCTGAGCAGGGCGCGATGCAGCGGATCGGACAGGTCGAGCCGACCGGGGACCGGCGCGGGCGTGGCGGGGGTTTCGAGGGCCGCCGGCTCGACGACCACCGGCCGCATGGGACGCGGCCGCGGGATCCCCAGCATCGGCCCCCGGTCCACGGGCGCGGCGCGCGCGTCGGGCGCGGGGGGCGTGTCGACCGGCGTTGCCGCCATGCCCACTGCTCCTTCCACGTCACCTGCGCCATCCGGCTCGCGCGGCACCAGCACCGGATGCCCGAGTGCCCTCAACCAGCCGCGTTGCTCGGCCGTCCAGGGGAGGTTCACGCCGCGCCCTCCCCCTTGCCGCGCCGCAGCTTGCGGTACACCCAGTAGACCGGTCCCGACAGCGCGTACAGCGAGGCCATCGCCAGCAGCACCGTCGGTGGATCGATCGCGATCGCCACCAGCACCACGACCACGGCGATGATGGCCAGGAAGGGAACCCGATCGTGGCGCGGCCCGCCCTTGAAACTCGAATAGCGCAGGCCACTGACCATCAACAGGGCGGCCAGCACCGTGATCCCCAGGGCCACGTAGCGCAGCTGTTCACCGCTGTAACCCAGCTCCTCGGCGGTCCAGACCGCGCTGGCCAGCAGTCCCGCGGCCGCGGGACTGGCCAGGCCGATGAACCAGCGCTTGTCCACCACCGCCACCTGGGAATTGAAGCGCGCCAGCCGCAATGCCGCGCAGGCGGCATACAGGAACGCCGCGATCCAGCCGATCTTCCCGGCGGTGATGCTGTCGTACTTGAGCGTCTGCAGCGCCCAGTGGTACATCACCATGGCGGGGGCCAGGCCAAAGCTGATCAGGTCGGCCAGCGAGTCGTACTGCACGCCGAACTCGCTCTGGGTATTGGTCAGGCGGGCCACGCGGCCATCCACGCCATCCAGGATGCCCGCCACGAAGACCGCGATGCAGGCCGTGGAATAGTGCCCCTGCGAGGCGGCGATGATCGCGTAGAAGCCTGCGAACAGGCCGCCGGTGGTGAACAGGTTGGGCAGCAGGTAGATACCGCGGCCCCGCGGACGTGATGGAGTCGGAGTTTCTTGCATGCCGTAGAGTGTATCGCTTGCCTGCCCGCGCCAGCGGTGATGGAATCGTGATCTGCTGGCAATTCTGCCGCGAACGGAGTGCGCCATGTCCCGCCCGACCCTGCCCTGCCATCCCGTCGCCCCGCTCTCACGGCGGGGCCTGCTGTTGGCGGCCCTGCTCGTGGCCTGCCTGCCCGCCCTCGCCGGCGAGGTCTACCAGTGGAAGGACGCCAACGGCGTCACCCACTACTCGGACGCGCCTCCGGCCGGCCAGAACTACAAGAACCGCAATATCCACACCAGCGACCCCACGGTGGCCCGCCAGGATGGGGATGCCGCCCCGGTGGTGAATGCCCAGTGCGCCTCCGCGCGCGCCAATCTTGCCCAGCTCGAGAGCGGCACCCCCGTCGGCATCGACGAGGACGGCGACGGCAAGGCCGACGGCACGCTCGACGAAGCCCAGCGCGCGGCGCAGAAGCAATTGGCCGAGGCCGCCATCCAGGTCCACTGCCAGCCCCCCGCGCCGGTCGCCGGAGCCAGCGACGCCGCCTGATCCGGCAAAGCCGGGATCCTTACCGGGGGCCCGGCCTGCCTCGTTCAGGGGCAGGCTCGCGTCGCACGCCCGCGCACGGCAAAATGGCCGCTTTCCCGTCCAAGACTATCGCCGATGCGCCTGTCGCAGTTCCATCTCCATACCAGCAAGGAAACCCCCGCCGATGCCGAGCTCGTCAGCCACAAGCTGATGCTCAAGGCGGGCATGATCCGCAAGCTCGCCGCCGGCCTGTACACCTGGTCGCCGCTGGGCCTGCGCGTGCTGCGCAAGGTCGAACGCGTGGTCCGCGAGGAAATGGACGCCTCCGGCGCCGTCGAACTGCTGATGCCGTCGGTGCAGCCCAGGGAGTTGTGGGAAGAGACCGGGCGCTGGGAAAAGTTCGGTGGCCAGTTGCTGAAGATGAAGGACCGCAAGGACGCCTGGTACTGCTACGGGCCGACCCACGAGGAAGTCATCACCGACTTCGCGCGCGACGAACTGGCCAGCTACAAGCAGCTGCCGGTGACCTTCTACCAGATCCAGACCAAGTTCCGCGACGAGATCCGCCCCCGTTTCGGCGTGATGCGCGCGCGCGAGTTCCTGATGAAGGACGCCTATTCCTTCCATGTCACCGACGAGGACCTGGGCCGCGAATACCTCAACATGTTCAATGCCTATTGCCGGATTTTCTCCCGGCTGGGCCTGAAATACCGCGCGGTGTTCGCCGATACCGGCAGCATTGGCGGCAGTGCATCGCATGAATTCCACGTCCTGGCCGATTCGGGCGAGGACGCCATCGCCTATTCGACCGATTCCGATTACGCGGCCAACGTGGAGCTTGCCGAAGCCCTTCCGGAAGGCGAGCGCCATGCCGCCGAGGAAAGCCTGCGCGACGTGGAAACCCCCACGCAGAAAACCTGCGAGGCGGTCGCCGCACTGATGGGTATCGGCCTGGAGCGCACGGTCAAGTCCATCGCCCTGATGGGCGAGAACGCCGAGGGCGAGGCCGAGTTCGTGCTGGCCCTGGTGCGCGGCGACCACGTCCTCAACGACATCAAACTGGCGAAACTGCCCGGCCTGGGCAGCCATCGGCTGGCCACCGAGGCCGAGATACTCGAGCACCTGGGCAGCGAACCCGGTTTCCTCGGCCCGGTTTCGCCGCGCCAGCCGATCCGCGTGGTGGCCGACCGCAGCGTCGCTGCGCTGGCCGACTTCGTGGTCGGCGCCAACCGACCGGGTTTCCACCTGGCGGGCGTCAACTGGGGGCGCGACCTGCCCGAGCCGGAAACCGTCGCCGATATCCGCAACGTCGTGGAAGGCGACCGCTCGCCCGACCGCCATGGCACCCTGGGAATATGCCGGGGCATCGAAGTGGGCCACGTCTTCCAGCTGGGCCGCAAATATGCCGAAGCGATGAAATGCACGGTACTCGATGAAACCGGCAGGGCCGTGGTGCCGGCGATGGGCTGCTATGGCATCGGCGTGTCGCGCATCGTCGCGGCGGCGATCGAGCAGAACTTCGATGCCAACGGCATCCGCTGGCCGGAATCGATGGCCCCGTGGCGTGCCGTGGTCTGCATGATCAACCCGAAGAAGGATCCCGCGGTGACCGAGGCGGCCGAATCGCTTTACCGGGAACTCAATGCCGCCGGCGTCGAGACCGCGCTGGACGACAGGGGCCTGAGGCCCGGCGCGATGTTCGCCGATATCGAACTCATCGGCATTCCCCACCGGATCGTGGTTTCCGAGCGCGGACTGGCGGCCGGCACCTTCGAATACCGCGCGCGCACGGAAGCCGAGGCGGAAAACCTCGACCACGCCAACCTGAGGGCCCGCCTGGGGCTTTGAAACGCGACGCCGGAATCTCCGCGGAGGTTCCGGCGCGGTCCGGTACTCATTTACGAAAACGCCCGTGCCGATTATGATCGGACACGTTTCCACGGACGGCTGACGTTATTTTCCCCTATTTCCCGGAGGCCGCATGTCGATCGACCTGAATACCCTGTCCGCGAAAGAACTCGAATCCCTCATCACCAAGGCCAAGAAGCGCAAGACCACCCTGGCCAAGCGCAAGCCGATCGCTTCGGTGCGCAAGAAGCTGACCGCCCAGGCCAAGGCCGAGGGCTACACCATCGCCGAGCTGTTCGGTGGCAAGGCCCCGGCCACGAAGGCCGCCGCGCCGCGCAAGAGCCGCAAGACGGGCAAGGTCGCCCCCAAGTACCGCGACCCGGCCAACAGCGAGAACACCTGGACCGGCCGCGGCAAGCAGCCGCGCTGGCTGGCCGCATATACCGCCAAGGGCCGCAAGCCCGAGGATTTCCTGATCAAGTGACGCACTGGCGCGATTCCGCCTGCAGGAATCGCCGTTGCCAATGCCTCACCCCGGCGAACGCCGGGATCCAGACGGCCCGCCGCAAGGTGGGCCGTCTGCTTTTCGTGCGGCGCGATGCCGCGTAGCGGCGGTTGGCAAGCCGCGTATCTCCTCCCAACCCCCGGCCCAGCGCAGCGCGCTGGGCGTTCGGCACGCCACAAGGTGGGCCGTCTGCTTTCCGGGAAAAGGACGGGGTTTCAATGCTGGCGGGAACGATGGACGTCGGCCCGCCCGGGTTCCACCTAGAGGTTCCGCCGCGACGGCATCAGCAGGTTGCCGATCATCAGGCCGGCGATCAGCGACAGCAGGATGTTCAACACCGCCAGCAGTGCCTGGTTGCCGGCACCCACGTCCTGCTCCTGTATGAGCGTCAGCAATCCGCGCAGGCTCGCGCTGCCGGGGACCAGCATGATGATGCCGGGCACGCGGATCACCGCGCCGGGACGCTTGACCCATTGGGCGTAGGCGTTGCCGGCCACGGTGATGAGCAGGGCGGCCAGGAAGATGCCGACCGGGGCGCCCAGCGCCAGGCCGACGTGGCGCGAGATCAGGTAGCCGCTGGCCGCCGCCAGCATCACCACCGGATAGTCGCGTCGCTGCCCGCGGAACAGGATCGCGAAGGCGCACGACGCCAGCACCACCGCACAGGCCTCCACCCACGCCGGCTGCGGACGCCAGGCCCGCACCTGGGGCTCCAGCCCCAGCATGCCGGCGATGTAGAGCGCGAGCGCGGTGCCGATGCCCAGCTTCAGCACGGTGGTCACCGCACCGGCGAAACGCGCCGTTCCCGAAATCAGGTGCTGGCTGGTGAGTTCGCTGACGGCGTTGGTCAGGGCCAGGCCGGGCAGCAGCACGATCAGCGACGCGATGATCACGGTGTTCTGGTTCAAAGGGGCGACGTAACTGGCGACCAGGAGGGTCAGTCCCGCGGCCATCAGGGCGGCGATCGCCTCCAGGCCCTCCTTCAGCCTGGGGCGAAGTTCCGCGAACTGCACCAGCAGGCCGATCAACAGACCGTTGACCGCCGCGACCCCGATCTCCATCCAGGGCAGCCGCAGCAGGCCGGCGACGGCGCAGGCCGACATGCCGTAGCCCAGGGCGAGGAGCATGCGCGAGCGGTAGGTCGGCGGCACGTCGAGGGCCTCCAGGGCCGCATGCGCCTCGGTCAATCCCATCTCGCCGGCCAGCACCGCCTCGGCGACCCGGTCGGTCTCGACCAGTCGCGCCAGGTCGTTGTCGCCGGGGGACAGGCGGATCACCCGGGTCACGTCGCTTTCGCCCGGCGGCCGCAGCGGGTCGCTGAAGGTCAGGATCAGGCCGGTGGGATTGGCCCAGGGCTCGCACTCGAGCGACAACTTGTCGGCGATCAGCGTGATCGCCCCCTCCAGGCGCTGCGACGTCGTGCCGTAGGCATGCAGGCGCTCGGCGAGTTCGCAGACGAAGTGGATGCGCTCGGAATAGCGTGCGTCGCTCAGCGGCCGGGGCCTGGCTGCCATGGGGAGGGGTTCGGGGTTGATCGGGGTCGACATGGCGGAAGCATGGCATGACACGGCGGCATCGCAAGCCTTGCCCGGCTTCCTTCGCCCCACGTGAACACGCGACGACGCTTGCCCTGTATCCTCGGCGGACGCGCCCATGAACCAGCCACGACCGGACACGCCGCGGCTCGACGCCGCTCCCGACCAGCCCACCCGGCTCCGGCTCACCGGACGCTGGACGCTCAACTACGCCAATGACGTGACGGAGGCGCTGCGGGGCGCACCGGCGGATGCCACCGGCTTCGACGCCCGCGGGGTGACCCGCCTCGATTCGCTGGGGGTGCTGCAGCTCCTGCGCTTCGCGCGCCGCCGGGACATCGACTTCGACGCCTGCCTGTTCCACGAGGACCATCGCTCGCTGGTCGCGGCGATCGAGGACGTCGCCGACGACCGGCCCGGCCGCAAGCGCGAACTGGGCTTCAACGACGCCCTCGCCCGCCTGGGGCGCGCGGTCCACCGCAAGTGGTTCGAGTTCCAGGGCCTGCTGGGTTTCTTCGGCGAGGTGCTGGTCAAGCTGGGGCGCATGTTCCGGCAACCGGCCCGGTTCCGGCCCACCGCCACGGTGCACCACATGGAGCAGGTGGGCCTGGATGCCGTGCCGCTGGTCGCGCTGCTGTGCTACCTGGTCGGCGCGGTGATCGCCTTCCTCGGCTCCAACATCCTGCGCGACTTCGGCGCGACGATCTTCGTCGTGGAACTGGTCAGCATCTCGTTCCTGCGCGAATTCGCCGTCCTGCTGACCTCGATCATCCTCGCCGGCCGCACCGCCAGCGCCTTCACCGCGCAGATCGGCGCGATGGTCAGCCGCGAGGAGGTCGACGCGATCCGCACCCTCGGCCTGGATCCCGTGGACCTGCTGGTGATCCCGCGCGTGCTCGCGCTGGTGATCATGCTGCCCCTGCTCACCTTCGTGGCGATGATCGCCGGCCTGCTGGGCGGCCTGACCGTGGGTGCCTATGCACTGGACATCCCGCCCCAGCAATACCTGGCCCGCATGCAGGACACCATGGAGTTGCGCCACTTCCTGGTGGGCCTGGCCAAGGCGCCGGTGTTCGCGATGATCATTTCCCTGATCGGCTGCCTGGAGGGCCTGCAGGTGGAAGGCACCGCCCAGTCGGTCGGCGAACGCACCACGTCCAGCGTCGTCCAGGCCATCTCGCTGGTCATCATCCTCGACGCCTTCATGGCGATCTGGTTCATGCAGATGGGGATCTGAATGAACGATACGTCCCAACACCGCCCGGACGAACGCGAACCGATCATCCGCGTGCAGGGCCTGGTCAACCGCTTCGGTGAGCAGGTCGTGCACGACGGCCTGGACCTGTCGGTCCGGGCCGGCGAGATCATCGGCGTGGTGGGCGGCTCCGGCACCGGCAAGTCGGTGTTGATGCGCAGCATCCTCGGCCTGCGCCGTCCCGACGCGGGCGAGATCGAGGTGCTGGGGATCGACGCCCGCAGCGAGGACGCGTACGAGCGGCGCGAGATCGAAAGGCGCACCGGCGTCCTGTTCCAGGATGGCGCGCTGTTCTCCTCGCTCACCGTCGGCGAGAACGTCCAGGTACCGCTGAAGGAATACCACCCGCACCTGCCCGACTCGCTGCTCTACGAGCTCGCGTTGCTGAAGGTCAAGCTGGCCGGATTGCCGGCCGAGGCGCTCGACAAGCTGCCGGCGCAGCTGTCCGGCGGCATGCGCAAGCGCGCCGGGCTGGCCCGTGCGCTCGCACTGGACCCGCCCCTGCTGTTCCTCGATGAACCCACCGCCGGGCTCGACCCGATCGGCGCGGCGGCATTCGACCGGCTGATCCGGACCCTGCAGCAGGCGCTGGGGCTGACGGTCTTCCTCATCACCCATGACCTCGACACCCTGTACGCTATCTGCGATCGCATCGCCGTGCTCGCCGACCACAAGGTGCTGGTGAACGCCCCGATGGACGAGGTCGAGCGTTTCGACCATCCCTGGGTGCAGGAGTATTTCCACGGCCCCCGCGCCCGCGCCGCCCAGCAGGCCCGCGATGCAGGCCCCCGCGAACGGAAAGAAGGCATCGACTGATGGAAACGAAAGCCAACTACGTGCTCATCGGCGCATTCACGATCGTGGTGACGCTGTTCCTGCTGCTGTTCGCGCTGTGGGCGGCCAAGTACTCGTCGGAGAAGAGCTGGCAGGAGTACGCCGTGATCTTCAACGAGCCGGTCACGGGCCTGTCGGAGGGCAGCACCGTGCAGTACAACGGCATCGCCGTCGGCACGGTCGAGAAGCTGCGCCTCGCCCCGGACGATCCCCGGCGCGTGCTGGCCAAGCTGCGCGTCCAGGCCAACGCACCGGTCAAGACCGACACCCGCGCCAAGATGTCGATGACCGGCATCACCGGCAGCCCGATCATCCAGTTGACCGGCGGCAGCCCGGGGGCGCCGCTGCTGGTGGATACCGACCATCGCGAAGTGCCCGTCATCGAGACCGAGCCCTCGGCCCTGCAGAACATCGCGGACACCGCCAACCGGCTCGTGTCGCGACTGGACCAGGTGCTGAGCGAGGAGAACGTCGAGCGCGTGTCCAACACGCTGGCCAACATCGAGTCGATGACCGGCTCGATCGCCGACCAGCGCGATGACATCAAGGCGCTGATCGTCGAGGCCCGCAAGTCCAGCGAGCAGTTGCACGCCACCCTGGTCACCACCAATGGCGCGATCGAGAACCTCGACCGCGAGCTGGTGGACAAGCTGCCCGGCCTGGTCGCCAAGCTCGAGAACACCCTGGGCAACCTCGATTCCGCCGCCGGCAACGCCAATGGCATCCTGAGCGAGAACCGCGCCGCGATCGGCAGCTTCGCCAACGACGGCCTCGCGCAGCTGGGCCCCACGCTGTCGGAGCTGCGGTCGCTGGTGAAGGACCTGCGCCGCATCAGCGACCGACTCGACAACAACCCCTCGCGCTACCTGCTCGGCCGCGAGGCGCCGAAGGAGTTCGTACCCGAATGAATCCCCGCGCCCTGCTCCTTCCCTCCCTGCGTGCACTGGCCGCCGCGTCCGCGATGGCCCTGCTCGCCAGTTGCTCCCTCCTAGGCGACGGGGAGCCCTCGCGCAGCCTCACCCGCTACGACATCGTGCACGAGGTCCAGCCCGACCCGGCCTGGCCCCGCGCCGACTGGCAGCTCGCGGTGACCGAACCGCAGGTGACCTCGGCGCTCGACACGCTGCGCATCGTCGTGAAACCGTCGCCCAACGAGTACCAGACCTACCAGGGCGCCCGCTGGGCGCGCCTGCCCAGCAGCATGCTGGTCGACAGCCTGATGCAGGCGCTGGAGGA
>JAUIJO010000303.1 GCA_030431185.1 Gammaproteobacteria bacterium
CCCATGTCTGCTGTGCGGCGCCCTGCCTGGTCCAGCACGTGGGGCGGACCTCGTCGCTGCGTCGCGACGGCTTCATCGACAACGGCAGTTACTGGATGAACGTGCGCTGGCTGGTGCGCGGGCACCGGCCACGGCTGCGCGAGGCGGTGGAGATGGAGCCAAGCGGCGACGGCTACCGCCTGGCCCGTCCCGGCCACGAGGCGCTGTACGTGAACGATGTTGCCGCCTACGTGCTCGGCGCCTGCGACGGCGAGGTCACGACCACCGCCCTGGCCGAGCAACTGGCGCGGGATTTCGCGCAGCCGCTGAACCGGGTGCGCCGCCAGGTGCAGGTGGCCATCGAGCGCGCCCATCGTCACGGTCTGCTCGACTGGCGGGGGCCTTGAACCAGGCAGCCGCCAACCGGCGCCTGCTGGCGGCCATCGAGGCCGGCGACGACCAGGCGCTGGCCGCCGCCCTGGCCAGCGGTGCCGATGCCAATGCCTGCGACGGTACGGACAGCGCGTTGCACCGCGCGGTGCAGCGCGGTCATGCCCGGCTGGCGGCGCGCCTGCTGACCGCCGGCGCCGACATCCACCGCCCCAATGCCGCGGGCGCCTCGGCGTTGTCCGTCCACTGCGCCGACCTGGCACTGCTGCACCGCGTGCGCCAGCACCATCGCCGTCTGCCCTGGCCCGGCCAGGCACCGGGCGACGGTGACCTGCTCGCAGCACTGCGCCGGGACGGCATCGTCGGCGTGACCGGTCACCTGGGCGAGGACCGGCTGGGTGTCCTGCGCGCCGAGTTCGCCCGCTTCATCGACCGCCTCGACCGGCTGCGTGCCCGTGGCGGCGGGGCGAAGCGGCACTACGACGAAGAGCTCCACGACTGGCCGGGGGATGCCGCGAGAATCAGCAACAATGCCCTTGCCGAGGGCACGGCGCTGGCGACCCTGGCCTGCGATCCGTTGCTGGTGGAAACCGCTCGGGGCTACTTCGGCAAGCCGGTCTGCCTGAACCGCGCGCTGGCCATGCGCTACCTGCCGGCCGCCGGCAGTGGCCGCGACATGTTCCGCTGGCACCACGACATGGAAGACCGCATGGTGAAGGTGATGATCCTGCTCACCGATGTCGGCGAAGGCGACCAGTACATGACCTACGTGGCCGGCTCCCACCAGCAGTTCCGGTCGCTGCGCGAGTTCGACGACAACGCCGTCCACGGCGAGGTGGATGACGACGCGGTGGTGCGCGCCACCGGCCACGCCGGGGACCTGTACCTGTTCGATCCCAACGGCACCCACAGCGCCAACCGACGCGCAGACGGCCGGCTGCGCGATGTCTTCGTGCTCGAGTACCGTTGCGATGCCATGGGCGTCTACGGTGGCCGGGTGCCGAGGGCGCTGGCGCGGCGGGCGAAGGACCCCGCACACCCGCTGGCGGCCATGCACGCCATCCTGCCGCGCTATGCCTGTGGCAGTCTGCGGGTCGAGTCTGCCTGGCGCGAGAGCCTGCCGTTTCCCGCCACCTGGGTCTGCGCCGAGACCCCGGCGGTGTCGACGGCGACGCAGCATCGACAGCGTGCGTGCGCAGCACGGTCCCGGCTATGCCGTGCGGATCGCAGACTATTCCTCGGCGCCCTGCCTCGACCGGGTCGCCGATCTCCTCGACGACCCGTGCGGCTACCTGCACCGACCGCTCGACGGTGTCTTCAACCTGGCATTGTGTCGCAACCATGCCTGGCGACACTTCGTCGACGAAGGAGACGACTACGTCGGCTTCTGCGACATCGACATGCTGCTGCCAACGGACCATGCCCTCATGGCCTGGCGACGCTACCTGTCCAGCGGCCACGAACTCACCTTGCTGGCACCGGCCTACTACCTCGACCAGGCGTCGTCGGATCGACTGCGGGCCTGGGCCGATCCCGACCGCGACGACCTGCGCCACTGGCGTATCTTTCCCGGTGGTTGCGTGTTGTTCGCGCGCACGCTGTTCGAGCGATTGCGCGGCTACGACGAGCGCTACCGCGGCTGGGGCGCGGAGGACGAGGATCTCGTCGAGCGGGCCGCGCGCCAGGCGCCGCTGGTCGTCGACCGGCTGGCGAAACTGCTGCACCTGGAGCATCCGCGCAGGGAGGTCAGCGAGGCGGCCTGGCGCGACGAGAACCGGGCGCGCCTGGAACGCAAGCGCAGCGGGCAGACGCCGTGGACGAGCTGGACGCGGTTCGGCGACATCGAGGCCGATCCGGGGCCGGCCATCGAGCGCTTCCGGCAGCTCACCTGGAACGGATTCGGCGCACCGCGCGAAACCGGCGACGGCTGGGTCATCCAGCGCGGCGAGCACGGCTTTACGCTGAACCCCTCAGCGATGCTGGTGTATCACCTGTGCGCCGGACACCTCACCGTCGGCGGCGTGATCGACGCGGTGCAGGCGCTGGCGCAGGAGGAGGCGGGCACGCTGGAGCGGCAGGTGATCGAGACCATTGCCTGGCTGTGCGACCACGACGTGGTGCGTCTTCACTAGGCTTCGACGCCGCGTCCGCGGGGTGACTCAGTCGTTGTCGCGGTAGCCGTCGTTGTAGCCTTCGCGGAAGGCGTCCTCGGTGGCGCGGCTGTACTCGTCGTCGTGGCGGTCGTAGTCGCGACGACGGTCGTCGCGGGCATCGCGGCGACCGTAGTAGTAGCCGTCCTCGTAGGCATCGCAGCCGCGGCTGCCGTACTCGTTGCGGATCGACGACGGGCAGTTGCCGCGGTTCCCGCTGCTGCTGTTGCCGGCG
>JAUIJO010000050.1 GCA_030431185.1 Gammaproteobacteria bacterium
CCCCGAGCCGATATCGCCGCCCAGTTTCAGGCCCAGCAAGGCGTAGCCCGGAGCGGTGAACGTGTTGGCATGGTCGATGTAGTAGTCCTGCGGCACCCATTCGACGTGGGGCGCCACGTGGAAGGCCGGGCCCGGCGACCAGCGCAGGGCCATGCGCAGTTGCTGGCGCGGCACCCCGGCCAGCGTGTTGTCGCCGTAAACCGGGTCGTGGTCGAAGCGGAAGTCGTTCAACAGGTAGTTCGCCGACAGCCTCCAGCGCTCGGCGAACGCCCAGTCCAGGCCCAGTTCCACGCCCTGGTGGAGGGTGCGGTCGGCGTTGACGGTACCCAGCGGGTTGCCGTCGCCATCGCTCAACGACAACAGTTCGTCCTCGACCCGCGCGCGATACACGGCCGCGTCCAGCGACAGGCCGGCTCGCTGGATGCGCATGCCCAGTTCGGCGGTCGTCGCGCGCTGTGCGTCATTGCGGGTGACATTCGGCCCGCCGGCCAGCTCGCCGAAGCTCGGCGGCTCCATGCTCCGGCTGAGGTTGCCGAAGAACTGCAGGTGCTCGTCGACGATGAAGCGCGTGCCGAGCTTGGGGCTGATTCCGCTGTAGTCCTCGCGGAAACTCTCGTCGACGCCGGTGACGAAGGTATCGCGAAGGTCGCGGACCGACTTCAACCCCTGGGCGCCCAGCACCAGCGTCCACCGGTCGGTGAACCAGGTCTGGTTCTCCAGGTAGGCCTTGGCATTGCTGGCGTACTGCGCATAGCCGTTGGTGCGGGCGCCGGCGTTGCCCCCGAGGTTGAGGAAGCGCGCATCGGTGGTGTCGCCGCGACCGTAGGCGAGCCCGGCGACGAGCTCGTTGCGATGTCCGGCGAGACGCCCCGAGGACCGCCAGCGCAGGTCGACGCCGTAGTCCCGGGTGTCCTGGCGCAGCACCTGGTAGATCGGGTGGTCGAGCGACTTGTCCGAGTAGTACGCGGACAGGGCGAGGCTGCGTCCGTCGCCCGGTGCCCAGGCCAGCTTGCCCGCGACGCGGTCGAGGCGGAAGTCGCGTTTCTGGTCGAGCGCCACGCTGCCCGCGGCCGCGCGGGTCGGGTCGGCGTCGGCCTGCGCCCGCGTCAGGCTGCCCGGGAGCTCGGAGTCGGTGTCGACATGCGTGTAGTAAAGGCGGCCGTCGAGCGTGTCGTTGAAGCGGTAGCCGGCGTTGGTGAACAGCCGGACGTTCTCCTGTACGGCATGGTCGCGGAAGCCGTCCTGCCGGAGGGCCGTCAGGCTGGCATACCCATCGGCATCCCCGCGACTGCCGGCGGCCGCCAGTTGGCCGCGACGATAGCCGAAACCGCCGGCTTCGACGCGGCCCGCCAGGGGCGCGGCGTCCTGTCCGGTGGGCGAGACGAAATTGATCGCACCGCCCAGTGTCGCCGCGCCGTACTCGAGCGCGTTGGCACCGCGGTAGACCTCGATGTAGCGCGCCGACAGCGGCTCGACGGACTGGAAGTCGAAGCCGCCGTCGGCGAGGTTGAGCGGGCTGCCATCCTGCAGCAGCTCGATGCCGCGGCCATGGTAGGTCCGCTGCAGGCCCGAGCCGCGGATGGACAGGCGGGCTTCCTCGGCCCCGAAACGCGACTGGATGAACACGCCGGGCGCGTATCCCAGCGCATCGGTCAGGGTGCTGCTGCGACCGTCGCGGTACTGCGCGGCGTCGATGACGGCGGTACCTCCGGCGCGTTCGGCCAAGCGGTCGCGGGCCTGCTGGAGCGACTCGACGGTGGCCGGTCGCTGGCCGCGCACGACGACTGCATCCAGGGTGGCGGCATCGGAACCCCCGCTCGCGTCGGCGAGTGCGGGCAGGGGGGAAAGGGAAAGCGGGAGGGCCAGGCACACGGCCACGGCCATGCGCGATGCACGCGGCATCGCGGAATCGAGGGTCGACATGGAAACTCCGAAAGAAAAGCACGAGACGCGCGGCCGTCATGGCCACGCAGCGGTCGGGGCTTGTGTTTCAGAGTGCGAGCGGTGGCCCCCGGGAGCCGAGTCCGCAGGGATGGCGCTGCCAGGGCCGCAGCGAAGGCGCCAGGGCGACCGCGACGATGCGTTGTACCTGCGGGCCCAGCAGCGCCCAGCACAGGGCGACGACGAGCAGCGAGGCGAGCAGCGGGCAGTAGTCGCAATCGGCGCCCGGATGCGAGGTCCCCTTGCCGGGGCTGGCATCGCCCGTCCGGCTGCCGGGCAGCTGCATGCCTTCCGGCAGCGGGATGTACTGGATGCCCGCGACGGTGCAGATCGCCGTCCAGTGCGCGCCGGCGCCTTCCCAGCCGTCGGCCTGCACCCGCGACTCGGCCAGGCGCCCCAGGGTCGGTACGAGCACGAGCAGCAGGGTGGCCATCAAGGCCAACCGGATCATGCAGGACTGGAAGGGACGGGCGCGGATCACGGGCGCAAGTGTACGGTCCGGACGCCGGCGCCACCATCTGGACGCGCCCGCCCGGACGTGGCAGTCGCCCGCCATGGCCCGCTCCTCACCGCCCTGCCCGGAGCCGGGACAAGGCCTCGGCGAGCATGCGGCCGGTCAGGGGCTTGCGCAGGAAATGGTCGAAGCCGGCATCCATCGATTCGGTCTCGGCCTCGGCATCCGCGCGCGCGGTGATCGCCACGAGCGGCAGGCTGAACCCCTGTCTCCGCAATTGGCGAGCCAGGGCCAGGCCGTCCAGCCCGGGCAGGTCGAGGTCGAGCAGTGCGACGTCGAACGGCGCCGCCGCGGCTTCGCTCAGGCCGGCCAGCGCGTGGCCCACGTGCACGACGCGATGTCCCTGCGAACGCAGCAGGCCCGCCATGACATCGGCGACGGTGGGGTCGTCCTCGACGAGCAGGATGCGCAGTGACGGGACATCGGCGGCGGGCGCCGGCGCGGGCGCGGGCCGTGCGTCGCTCGCCGGGAGCGGCAGGATGACGTCGAAGCGCGCACCCCGGCCCGGTTCGCTGTCGACCTCGATATGGCCGGACATCGCCACGGTTAGTTCCTGGCAGATCGCCAGGCCCAGCCCACTGCCGCCATAGCGCGCCGAGGTACGCACGCCCTCGGCCTGCTCGAAGCGGCGGAACAGGCGCGAGGTCTGCTCGCGGTTGAGGCCGGGGCCGGTGTCGTCGACGTGGAAGCAGATCGCCGCGGCGTCCGTCATGTCGACCCGCAGTCCGACGCGCCCGACGTCGGTGAACTTGATCGCGTTGCCGAGCAGGTTGAGCAGGATCTGGCACACCCGCTTGCGGTCGCCCAGCACCCACTGGGGGACGCTCGCCGTCACCACCGCGGAGAAGGCGAGGCCCTTGCGCAGGGCCATCGGCTCGCTGAGCGCGGCCACCTCGTGGATCAGCGCGTGCAGGTCGAACGGCGCCGACTCCAGCTCCAGCTTCCCCGATTCGATGCGCGACAGGTCGAGCGCATCGTTGACCAGGCGCAGGAGGTGTTCGCCGGCACTGCGGATGGCCTCGGTATAGCCGCGCTGGCGCGCGTCCAGGCCGGTGTCGAGCAAAAGTTCGCTCATGCCGAGGACACCGGTCATCGGCGTGCGCACTTCATGGCCCAGCGTCGCCAGGAAGCGGGTCTTGGCCAGCGACGCCTGCAGGGCGACTTCGCGTTCGTGTTCGATCCGCTCCTGGCCATGCTTCTGGCGCAGGCGCGCGTGGTAGAGGTCGGTCAGCCCCCACGCGACCAGCGCCAGCAGGCCGGCGAACCCCGCCCAGGCCGGCGGCGTGTGCCACCACGGCGGCATGACGGTGAAGCGCAGCAGCCGCTCCTTCGAGGCATTGCCCGCCGCGTCCTCGCCGCGCACGCGCAGCACGTGGTCGCCCGGTGCCAGGCCGGCCAGGATCCGCTCGCCCTGCGCGCCCTGCGCGACCCAGTCGCGGTCGTAGCCGTCGAGGCGGGTGAAGTAGCGATTGGCGTCGGGGTTCTCGTAGGCGAGCAGGCGGAAGCGGACCCTCAGTTCGCGGTCCGTGGCGGGCAGTCGCGCCAGCACCGACTCCGCCACCGGGGTCCACTGGCCGTCCCGGCGCACTTCGATGCGGTCCCAGTGCAGGGGCGGCCGCGACGGCGCCGGGTCTTCGGCCCGGGTATCGACCAGGACCACGCCCCCGTCCTCGACCGCACCCGCGAGCACGCCGTCGGCCGTGAGCACCGTGGAATGATCGACGAACTGGTGGCTGGTCAGGCCATCGGCCAGGCCGAACCGGCGCAACTGGCGGCGGGTCGGGTCCCAGCGGTACAGGCCGCGGGCGGTCGCGAGCCAGGCCCGGCCGCGCGCATCGACGTGCAGTCCCATGCCTTCGACCGCCGGGATGCCCTCCGCGGCGCCGACCTGCGCCTGCAACCGCCATTCGCCGCCTTCCAGGCGATAGCGGCTGAGGCCTGAGAGGCGTTGCACCCACAGCGCGTCCGCGCCGTGGAAATCGAAGCCGTAGACGCGCTCGCCGGGGCGGTCGGGCAAGGGTTGGAAGCGCCCGCGCGCGGCCTCCCATCGCATCAGTCCGTCGTCGCCGGCCACCCACAGCACGCCGCTGCCGTCGAAGCCGATCGCCTCCAGGTCGCCTCCGCCCAGGCCGTTGTCCGCACCCACCGCGATATTGGTCAGCACGCGACCGCTGTCGGTGTCGCGCTGCTGCACGCCACCGCCGGAACTCACCATCCAGAGCGTGCCGTCGCGCGCGAGCTTCATCAACGGGATCGCCCCGCCGAGGGTGGGGTCGCGCGCGCTGTCCGGCGCCCACTCGGTCATGCGTCCGGGACCATCGATCCGGAGCAGGCTGGCATGCAGGCCGGCAGTGCCCAGCCAAAGCCGCCCGCGACGATCCTCGGCGATGGCGGTGGGACGCCAGGCGGTCAGCGCCTCGCGGACGTCCTCGTCGGAGGGATGCAGCAGGCCGTCGGCGTCGAGATGGTCCATCTCGCCGCGCTCGCCCATGAGCCACAGGCCGCCATCGGCCGAGGGCACCATGCCCAGGTACAGCGAGCTGGTCAGCCCGTTCTCGCGCGAGAGCTGGATCGCCGTGCGCCAGTCCGGGCGCAGGTAGCCCAGGCCGCGGCCCGCGACCGGCATCCAGAGCCCGCCATTGGCCTGCGCATGGAGTTGCTGCACGAGCCGGGTCGGCCCGTGGGGCGACAACGCGGCCGGCACGGGCACCCGGCCCGGCGCCACGTGCCAGATGCTGCGCTGGGTGCCCAGCCACAAGTGGCCCTGGTGGTCGTCGACGACGCTCAGCACCGCATTGGGCTTGGCGAACATGGGCGCCCAGGGCAGGTCCTGCCAGTGGCCGTCGGGGGACCTCAGGAAGACGCCGCTGGCGGCGCCCACCCAGACGCCATCGGCGCGCGCGGTGACCGAATACACCAGGCCGCGCGGCGACTCCCCGGGCAGGTCGACGCGCTCGAACCGGCGGCCATCCCAGGCGGCCAGCCCGGCCAGCGAGCCGATCCACAGCACGCCCTCGTCGTCGAAGGCGAGCGAGGTGATGGTTTCCGAAGGCAGGCTGCCGGGATCGCCCTCGCGCGGCATGTAGCGCTCGATGTCGCCCTTGTCGGACAGGCGATGCAGGCCGCCGCCATAGGTACCGAACCAGACCGCGTCGCCGCGACTGGCGATGGCGAAGACGTCGTCGCTGCCCATCCCGGGGGCATCGGCCATGCGGAAGTGACGGAAGTGTTGGCGCCCGGCATCGAGCATGCTCAGGCCGCGCGCCTCGACCGCCGCCCACACGCGATTCCGCGCGTCGACGTGGACGGCGGTGATCAGGTTGCCGGGCAGGGAGCCGGGGTCGGCGGGGTCGTGCCGCCAGACCTGCATCCCACTGCCGTCGTAGCGCGCCAGGCCGTCGGTGGTCGCGATCCAGACATAGCCGTCGCGGTCCTCGGTGATGCCGTTGATGTAGGTCGAAGGCAGCCCGCGTTCGACGCCGATCACTTGCGGACGCGGCACGTCCGGCATCGCGGCGCGCACCAGGGGCGCCCACGGCGACGCCAGCACCAGCGCCGCGACGACGCAGGCGCGACGCACTCCCTGTCTGGTCCACTGTCCCTGGCCCATCTGCTGCCTCCTGGCGCGAGCGACGGTTCCGGGCCCGCGGGTTCGGAAAATACCGCAATCGACGGGGCATTGCCCGCGCCGCTGCAACACAGCATCGTCCAGCCGTCACCAAGCCCGGCGCAGGGATTGCTATCGTGGGCGCCATCGCCGCCCGACGGACCCCGCCATGCACCGCCTTCCCGCCATTGCCGCCGTACTGATGCTGGTCTCCGTCGGGGCGCGGGCGGAGGGACCGACGGCATATGCCCTCGACCCGGTCCACACGCGGGTGCTGGTGTCGATCGGCCATGCCGGTTTCTCGCAGGCCCTGGGCACCGCATCGGGCAGCGAAGGCGCACTGCTGTTCGAGCCCGGCGACTGGACGCACGCACGACTGGACGTCCGCGTGCCGCTGGACCATCTGGATTTCGGCGATCCCGACTGGAACCGGGCGGTCCAGGCCCGCAACCTCCTCGACACGGCCCGTTTTCCGGACGCCCGCTTCAGCAGCGACAGCATCGAGCCGATCGACGACCGACGGGCGCGCGTCTGCGGCACCCTCGAGTTGCGCGGGGTCGCGAAGCCGCAATGCCTGGACGTCACGCTCAATGCCGTCGAACGCCATCCCATGCCCCCCTTCAGGCGCACGGCCGGCTTCTCGGCCACCGCGAGCCTGAGCCGGTCGGATTTCGGCATCGACGCCTGGAAGTCCGTGATCGGCGATGCCGTGACGCTGCGGATCGAGGCCGAGGCCGTACGCGACGCCGATGCCGCCCGGGCGTTCGCGCCATCCAACGACGAAGGCAACGACGAAGGCGATGTAACCGCGCCGGATGCGGATGCGTATACAGGAGTCGAAGGCCTCGACGTCGAAGCCGCCGCCGCTGCCGCCCTGCAGGAAGCGGCGGATGCCGACGAGGCCGCATCCAGCGACACCCCACCCGACGAGCCGGAGCCGATGCCATGAGCCTGAAGAACACCGTCGACCGCTGGGGTCCGGTCAGCCAGTTCCTGCACTGGTTGATCATGCTGCTGATCCTCGGCCTGGCCATCGTCGGGCTGTCCCTGGACTCGCTGCCGAAATCACCCAGGTACTTCTGGGTCTACGACCTGCACAAGTCGTTCGGCCTGACCGTGCTGGCCCTGGTCGTCCTGCGCCTGGCCTGGCGCCTCTATGCCGGCAGCCCACGCCCGGTCGCGGGAACACCCGCCTGGCAGGGCGCCATCGCCAGTCTCACCCATTGGCTCCTGTACGGCCTGATCCTGGCGATGCCGCTGTCGGGCTGGCTGTACGACTCGGCCAGCGGGCTGCGCCCGCTCAAGTGGTTCGGCCTGGCCGAAGTGCCCAAGCTGACGGCGCCCGACCCCGGGTTGCGCGACCTCGCACACGGCGCGCACGAATGGCTCTTCTGGGTGCTGGTCGCCCTGGTCGCCCTGCACGTGGGCGCGGCCTTCTACCACCACATCTTCCTGCGCGACGAGACCCTGTCGCGGATGCTGCCGCGCCGTCGGCGCACCTCCTGATCCGCCCCGCCCGTCGAGGACTCCCATGTCATTCCTGCATCGAACCGCCGCCCTCCCCGCCCTCGCCGGCCTGGCCCTCGCCTTCGCCGCAGCGCCGGCCGCCGCCGCCGACTACGTGCAGGCGCCGGGCTCGGCCCTGACCTTCGCCAGCCAGTACCAGGGCGAAGTGTTCGTCGGCCGCTTCCCGGACTTCCGGACCACCTTCAGCTTCGACCCCGCCGCGCTGGACTCGGCCCGTCTGGACGTGGTGATCCCGCTGGGCACCGCCAGCACCCGGAACCCCGAGCGCGACGAAACCCTGCTGGGCAGCGATTTCTTCTTCGCCAGCAAGTTTCCGGAAGCCCGTTTCCAGGCCACGCGTTTCCGCGCGCTCGACGACGGCCGCTATGCCGCCGATGGAACGCTCAGCCTGCGGGGGATCAGCAAGCCGGTCACGCTGACCTTCGAATGGACGCCGGGCGCTGCGCCGGTGCTGACGGGCAAGGCGACCGTACCGCGCCTGGCCTTCGATGTCGGTGGCGGCGACTGGTCGGATGTCTCCGACCTGCCCAACGCGGTGGCGGTGAGCACCCGCGTGGTGTTCAGTCCGGCGAAATAGCATCCCCGGACCGCAGCGTCCAGCATGCCGTTGCGCCGTCGGGTCCCTGCAGGCACAGCTCGTCGTGCCCGATGGCGAACGCATGGGCGGTGCCGGACTTCATCAGCACCACGCCTTCCCAATGGGCATCGTCGCTGCCGGTTCGCAGCAGGCGGGCCTGCAAGGTCCGGGCCGCGCGCGAGGGTCCGCTGGCGCGCTCGAAGGCCTGTCGGACGCCGCCAAGGTCGAGCCCCGGGGGCAGGCTGGTCACCGCGCCGGTGAGGATGAAGCGTTCGATCGAATCGCCTACGCCTCCATCCAGGTAGTCCGCCAGCGCACGCCCCGGCACCGCGCCGGCCGACGCTGCCGTGCCCTTCACCAGGTCGACGTCGGGCGGCGGTGTGCCGGCGATCCCCGCCTGGGCGACGAGGGGCATCGCCAGCACCAGCAGCGCGGCGCACCAGCGACGCAGGCGGTCGCCGTCGAACGGCCAGTCCAGTTCCACGCCCCGGGCGGTGTCGCGCAGCACGGGCACGCGCGCCCCGTAGCGCGCTTCGAGTCCTTCGTCGCCGTCGATGAAGACGCTTTCGAAGTCGGGCACGCGGACCTCGGCCAGGACGTCCAGGGCCAGGTCGCAGAGGTGGCAGTCGTCGCGCTGGTACAGCACCAGGGTGGGGGTCGACGGGGTCGGCTCGGGCATCTTCGATCCGGTGGGGTGTTCAGCCCCGGCGCGGGTGGGGCCGTAGAATAGCGTGTCGCCCCGCTTGCCATCCCTCGCGGGGACAATCCGGAGTTGTCCAACATGGCTGTCAGCTGTTTCGACCTGTTCAAGATCGGCATTGGGCCGAGTTCGTCGCATACCGTCGGCCCGATGCGCGCCGCCGCCCGTTTCATCGAACGCTGGTTGATCGACAACGGCGACCTGGAACGCACCACCCGCCTGCGCGCGGAGGTCTTCGGTTCGCTGGCGTTGACCGGACGCGGCCACGGCACCGACAAGGCGGTGCTGATGGGGCTCGAGGGCCACTGGCCCAACGAGATCGACCCCGACGTCATTCCCGAAGCGCTCGAACGCATCCGCGCCGGGAAGCGGATCCGCCTGCACGGTCGCCACGAGATCGACTTCGACGAGAAGCACGACCTCATCATGAACAAGCGGCAGAAGCTGCCGTTCCACACCAACGGCATGCGCTTCACCGCCTACGACGCGGCCGGCGAGGTGATCGCCACGCGCGACTACTACTCGGTGGGCGGCGGCTTCGTCGTCAACCAGGACGAAGCGGCCGAGGATCGCATCGTCGCCGATACCACGCAGGTGCCCTACCCCTTCGCCTCGGGCGACGAACTCATCGGCACGGCACAGTCGAACGGCATCAGCATCGCGACGATGATGTACGCCAACGAAGAGTGCTGGCGCAGCCGCGCGGAGATCGATGCGGGACTGGACGAGATCTGGGAGGCGATGCAGTCCTGCGTGGCACGCGGCATCCGCCAGTCGGGCACGCTGCCCGGTGGCCTGCATGTGTCGCGACGCGCGCCGGCGCTGTACGCGGAACTGTCCTCGCGCCCCGAATCGGCGATGCGCGACCCCCTCACCACGCTGGACTGGGTGAACCTCTATGCGCTGGCCGTCAACGAGGAGAACGCCGCCGGTGGGCGGGTGGTGACCGCGCCGACCAACGGCGCCGCCGGCATCATTCCCTCGGTGCTGCATTACTACGACCGCTGCATCCCGGGCGCCACCCGCCAGGGCGTGCGCGACTTCCTGCTGACCGCCGCCGCCGTGGGCATCCTCTACAAGGAGAACGCGAGCATCTCGGGTGCGGAGGTCGGTTGCCAGGGCGAGGTCGGCGTGGCGTGCTCGATGGCCGCTGCCGGGCTCACCGCGGCCCTTGGCGGCCGCCCGGGACAGGTCGAGAACGCGGCCGAGATCGGCATGGAGCACAACCTGGGCCTGACCTGCGATCCGATCGGCGGACTGGTGCAGATTCCCTGCATCGAGCGCAACGCGATGGGCGCGGTGAAGGCCATCAACGCCAGCCGCATGGCGATGCGCGGCGACGGCAAGCACAAGGTAAGCCTGGACAAGGTCATCAAGACCATGCGCGACACGGGCCGCGACATGCGCGACAAGTACAAGGAGACCTCGCGCGGCGGCCTCGCCGTCAACGTGATCGAGTGCTGAAACAGAAAAGGAGCGAGGCGGCGTCCCGCCTCGCTCCGACCAGGACCCGCCCGGTCCAAGGGGATCAGTACAGTCCGAGCAGGGTGACGTTGCTGAACACCGTTTCCCCGACCACGCGCACGTAGTACGTGCCGGCCGCGGGGTTGGTCATCACGACCGCTTCGCTGTTGCCCGGACGCGCCGACTTGCGATCGAAGTCGAGGTCCGACGCCGGCCGGTCGTAGGCCACGTAGATCGACACGTCGCCGCTACCCCCGTACGTACGCAGGTTCAGGCTGCGTGCGCCCTCCGGGACGCTGATCTGGTACAGGCGGCTGTCGCCGGCGGCCCCGTTGAGTCCCGTTTCCGGTACGCGGTTGGCCAGCGCGATGGCTTCTTCGTCGGGCAGGTCTTCGGTGGCCTTCGCGACGGCCAGGGCTGCGTTGAGGATGCCGGTGCCCTGCTGCCTGTTGCTCGGCGGCGCGACGGTGAAGGGCGTCGCGGTCGCGCGCAGGACGTTCTTGACCTGTTCCGGGGTGAGCGGAGCGCGACCGGCGTCGATCGCAGCCGCCTGCATCAGCGCCACGGCACCCGCGACATGCGGCGCCGCCTGGGACGTGCCGATCATGCCGATGATGGCGTCGCCCTCGGGGCTTGGAACGGGATCCGTGCTGCTGCTGTTGCCCAGCGACCAGATCCAGCGATTCTCCGGATCCGAACCGCTGGTGGCGTTGCCACCCGGGGCCGTCAGCGCGACCGCGGCGCCGTAGTTCGAGAAGTAGGAACGCGCGCCATCGTCGCCCGAGGCACCGACGGTGATGACACCGGCGCAGCTGGCCGGCGAGAAATTGGACGCGTCCTGGTTGTCGTTGCCCGCGGCCACGACCACGGTCACGCCGCGACCGATCGCACCGTCGATCGCCGCCTGGGTCACCGGATCCTCGCTGCATCGACGCGCGCCGCCGAGGCTGAGGTTGATCACCTCGGCCGGCGTCGGGTTGTCCGCCACGCCGTCGACGCTGCCGCCCGATGCCCAGACGATGGCGTCGGCGATGTCGGAGGTGTACCCGCCGCCGCGTCCCAGGACGCGCACCGGCTGCACCTTGGCGTTGAACGCAACGCCGGCGACGCCGGTTGCGTTGTCGGTGACGGCGGCCACGGTGCCTGCCACGTGGGTGCCATGCCAGCTGCTGTTGCGGGTCTCGGTGTAGTCGCCCGCGTCGTGGGCGTCGTCGTCGCGACCGTCGCCGTCGCCGGCCACGGCCGGGTCATGGATGAAGTCGTAGCCGGGGATGATGTTGGCCGCGAGGTCACGATGGTCTACGTAGCCGGTGTCCAGGACCGCGACCACCACGCCCTCGCCCGTGGACGCGTCCCACGCCGCGGGGGCATGGATGCCGACGTCGGTGTTCATGTAGTCCCACTGCAACTGCGTGAAATAGGTGTCGTCCGGGACGAAGTCCGTGGCCTGTTTCAGGAAATCCTCCTGCACGTATTCCACCGAGGGGTCGGCGCGCAACTGCTCGAGCAGGCGCGTGGCGTCCACGGCGTCCAGCTTCCGGGACACGCGCACGACGTCGCCGCCGGCGGCGAGGTGGCGCAGGTGCTCGACGCCCAGCTTCGAGCGTGAGGCACCGCCGACACCCGCGCGCGCGGCGGCGTCACGGATGCTTCCGGCCACGTCGAGCTGGCGCGACCGCGCCATCGGGCCGGTGCGGTACTTGACGATGAACCGGTCGGTACCCGCCGCGGCAGTGCTGCTGGCGAGCGCGACACCGGGCTGCGCCTGCTTCAGGCGGGGCATCGGGGCCGGGCCCGCCGCCATCGCGGTTCCGGCACAGAGTGCCATCACGATAGCGGTGGCGAGGGGGACCTGAACGGCTTTGCTGAACTTTGCTTTCATCGCTGTCTTCTCTGTTGATCCAACTGAAGGGATTTCGGGGGAATGGCCCTGCGCAGCCTCGTGCGGGGCCGGGTGTTCTCGGGGGAACGGAATGGCGGGTGGGGGGGCAGTCCCTTGCCCCATGGCGCGTTACCAGCCGAAGCCCATGCCCACGCCGGCCGACGACTCGTCGCTGCTGAACGAACCGCCGAAGGTCACCGTCGCGCGCTCGGAGATGGCCCGTTGGTAGCCGACGGAAAGTGCTTGTTCGCCGCCCTGGAAGCCCACGCCGACGCCGACCCGGTTCTGCGTCCGCACGCCCGCGGCGCTCACCGCCATGTTCATCATCGCGGCATTCATCGCGCCCATGCGGTCGATCCGCTGGTCCTGCTCGCCCAGGCGCGCCCAGACGTCTTCCTGCAGCTGGCCGAACTGGTCGTTCATCGCCTGCACCTTCATGTCGGTGTAGGAGTTGGCGGAATGCAGGGTCTGCGTGGCGGTGGTGTCGGTGTAGGCCTTGGCGGTCGACAGCGACTGGCTGGCCACGCTGTCGGCGTAGCCATTCGCGGAGGCAAGCGTCGCGGTATCCCCGGCCGCCACCTGACCCACGTTGGCGGCATCGGTGTCGGCCACGCCTTCGGCGACGTGGGTCACCTTGCGCTCGTTGCCGGTGCTGCCCACCGACACGGTGCGGGCCTCGTCGGCCACCGAACCCTGGCCCAACGCAACCGCACCGTCGGCCGTGGCGCTCGCGCCCTGGCCGACCGCCGTGCCGGAGGCCGAGGTCACGGATGCATCGCCTCCGACCGCGACCGAATCCGTCGCGACGTCGGCGACCGTCGCGCCGTTTCCGATTGCGGTGCCATTGCTGGCTCCGACGTGGGCGTCGTTGCCAACGGCGGTGTCGTTGATGTCCCGCGCATGGCTGCCGGTGCCCACGGCCACGCCGTCACCGGTGCCTGCTACCGGCGCATTGCCATTGCCGGTGCCGTTGCCGTTGCCGTTTCCATTGCCATTGCCGTTGCCGTTGCCCGGCTTGCTTTCGAGCGTGGCCACGCGCCCGTCCAGGCTGGAAAGTGCGGTGTCCACCGCGCCCAGGGCGTCGCCGACGTTTCCGTAGCTGCCGCCCTGGATCGCATAGTTGGGCGCCACCAGCATGCCGTCCGGGCCGATGGCGGCGCCGCCGCCCAAGGCCTGGACCACCGAATCCATCTGCGACACGTTCACCGCGTCCATCGCCTGCGTGCCTGCCTTGACGTTGCCCAGGGTCGTGCCTTCCCCACCCGCGAGCGTCACGCTGTCCTTGTCCTCGTCGTCGTAGGCAACGAGCCCGTCGACGTCGACGCTGGCATCGGCCACCGCCGCATCCAGCTGTGCTTTGTTGACCGCGTCCGTCGCCTCGATGCCCTCGGCGAGATTGCCGATGCGGGTGCCTTCGGCGCCGTCGAGGGTGATGCTGCCGTGGCCATCGGCGTCGTAGGCCACGACGTTGGCGATCGTGCCCGTGACCGTACCCATCTGGCTTTCGAGCGAACCGACGCGGCTGTTGGTCTCGAACAGCTGCCCGCCGTTCACCGCTTCGGTGCCCCCTTCGACCACTTCGCCGGCAGCGACGTTGCGCAACACCGTGCCATCGGCGCCGGCGAACGTCACCACGCCCTTGTCGGCATCGTCGTAGGCCACCGCGCTGGACGCGAGGCTGTCCACGTCGCCGGCCACCAGGTCGAGCTGCGCCTTGTTGACCGCATCGGTCGCCTCGGTGCCGGCCGCCACGTTGACGACCTGGCGCTCACCGCCCTCCGTGCCGACGGACACCGTGTCGGCGCGGGAGGCGACCGAGCCGCTGCCCAGCGCCACGCTGTTGGTCGCCGCGGCATCGACGCGCGCCCAGGCACCCAGCGCCGAGCCTTCCGATGCCAGTACGTTCGCGGTCCAGCCCACGGCCAGCGATGAATCGCCGAAGCTGCGTGCGCCCGCGCCCAGCGCGGTGGCACCGTCGCGCGGGGCCGATGCATGCGCGCCCAGAGACGTGGACCAGTCGCCCATCGACTTCGCGCTGCTGCCCACCGCCGTGCCGCCCAGGCCGCCGGCGTTGGTCCACGAACCCAGTGCGGTGCTCTCGGTGTTGGTGGCACGCGCCATCATGCCGAAGGACGCGCCGAACACACCGCTGGCATCGCTGTTCATGCCCACGGCGACCGCGCCCAGCCCGTTGGCCGAGGCCGGCACGAAATCGCCGTTGATGCCCCCGCCCTCTCCTTCGTGCGGACCGAACGCGGTGTACTGGGTGGCCTCCTCCAGCTGGCCGACATTGACCGCATCGGTGGCCTCGCTACCGGCGGCCACGTTGGTGACCTGGCGTTCGTTGCCGACGCTGCCCACCGACACCGTGTTGGCGCGGTCGGCCACGCTGCCGTAGCCGATCGCCGTGCTGAAGGCCTCCAGCGCCGTGGCACCGCTGCCCAGGGCCGACGATCCCTCGCCCAGCGCCAGGCTGCCGCTGCCGGTGGCAGTGGAATAATCGCCATCGGCATAGCTGTTGGCACCGTACGCGCTGCTTTGCTCGCCATTGGCGACGCTGTTTGCGCCCGCGGCCACCGACTGCTCGCCGAGCGCCAGTGCGTCGTCGCTGCCGTCGCCGGCACCGTCGGCGGCCAGGTAATGGTTCGCCTCGCCCATCGCCGCGTCGAGCTGCGCCTTGTTGACCGCATCGGTCGCCTCGGTGCCGGCCGCCACGTTGACGACCTGGCGCTCGCCGCCCTCCGTGCCGACGGA
>JAUIJO010000304.1 GCA_030431185.1 Gammaproteobacteria bacterium
TTCCGTCGTCTCTTCCTTCTGGCAGGCCGCCAGGACAGGCAGGGTGAGGCAGGCGGCCAGGATCAGGCGGGTGGACATCTTCATCGGGATTCCCCTTGGTTTGAACGGAATGTGGGGTTGAAAAACATGGATTATGGCGCTTGGCGCGTGCGTTGCCACTCCGCCTGCAGCGCGGCGGCCACGGGAGGCGGCACGAAACCCGAGACATCACCGCCCAGGCGCGCAACCTCGCGCACCAGCGAGGAGGAGATGAACCCGTACTGTTCGGCCGGCGTCAGGAAGAGGGTCTCGACGTCGGGGATCAGGTGGCGGTTCATGCTGGCCAGCTGGAACTCGTACTCGAAATCCGACACGGCGCGCAGGCCGCGCAGCAGCACGCCGGCACCGACGTCGGACACGAAATGCGCCAGCAACGAGTCGAAACCGCGCACTTCCACGTTGGAATGGCGCGCGACGGCTTCCCGGGCCAGGTCCACGCGCAGGGCCAGCGGCAGAGCCGGTCCCTTGCCGGGGCTCTCGGCGACCCCGATCACCAGCCGTTCGAACAGCGGTGCGGCCCGGTCCACCAGGTCGACATGGCCGTTGGTGATGGGGTCGAAGGTCCCGGGATAGACGGCGATACGTTGTCGGGCCGCGGTCATGGGGCGTCCATAGGTTCGTGGAATGGCAGGTGGATGTCAGGTCGTGGTCGAGGTCAGGCCAGGGGATGCGTTCCCGGGCCTCGGAGGACCGTCTCAATGCCCGATGGCATCCGGGGGCGGGCCGGCGATCGGGTCGAGTTTAACAGCGGGCTCGCGGCTGCGGCGGTAGAGGCCGTGGCGCGCCTCCCGCGTCCGGCCTTCGCGATGCAACAGCCACCCCCCGGGCAACCCGGGGGCCTGGTCGGCCGGCGACTCCACGTACAGCCATGCGTCGGCGTTCATGACGGCCGGCAGGCCCGCCAGCGCGGCCTCCCAGAGCCCGGCGGCAAAGGGCGGGTCGACGAAGGCGATGTCGAACCCGCCTTGGCCGGGTAGCTTCGCTGGCCCCCCAAGCCAGCCCAGCGCGTCGGCTTCCACCACATGCACGGCATCGTCCGCGTCGAGGCGCCCCACGGTATCGCGCAGGGCCTGGGCCAGGCCGCGGTCGCGCTCGACCAGCACCGCCGATGCCGCGCCCCGGGACACCGCCTCCAGCCCGAGCGCTCCGCTGCCGGCGAACAGGTCGAGCACGCGCGCACCCGGCAGGGCCGGCATCAGCCAGTTGAAAAGCGTTTCACGGACGCGGTCCGATGTCGGCCGCAGGCCCGCCACGGCCGGCACCGCCAGGCGAGTGCCGCGCCAACGTCCGCCGATCAGGCGCACCTTCCCCGGGGTCGCGGGCGGGGCGGAGGGGCGTCCGGGCGTGGGGCGCTTTTTCATCGGGGCTTTGCAGGGCGCGGTGATAGCATGGGTCTATTCTCGCGCATCCGAAGACGCCCCCGCTCGATGGTCAGTTTTTTCCGCCGAAACAAGCCCGAAAAGCCCCTGGATCCCGAGTCCGAGCGCCGCATCGCGGAGCTGGCCGCCGCGTTCCCGGATGCCATGCCCCGGACCGCCGACGAGGAAGCGCGCCCCGAGGCGCCGACGACCGACGAGACCGCACCGGTCGCCACGGATACACCCGCCACCGTCCAGGCGCCCCTGCCGGTCCCGGAGGAAGTGATCGCCGCGGCGATGGACGCCGGCCCCGTGGCTACGGAACCGGAGGCGGCACCCGCCCCTGCCGTGGAAGCCGCGCCGCCGCGAAGCGAACCGGTTCCGTCCCCCATCGACGGTGCCGCGCAGCCGCCGGCCGCGGCAAGCGGCAAGACCGGCTGGCGCGAACGCCTGCGCGGCAGTGCCATCGCCCGCAGCCTGGGCGGGCTGTTCTCGAGCAACCCCCGGCTCGACGACGACCTGCTGGACGAGATCGAGACCGCCCTGATCACCGCCGACGTCGGCGTGACCGCCACCACCGACCTGGTCGAGGGCCTGCGCAAACGCATGAAGGCGCGCGAGTTCGCCGACGCCGATGCCCTGCTCGCCGCGCTGCGTGCCGAGCTGGTCGCGCTGTTGCGACCGGTCGCGGTGCCGCTGCAGGTCGACCGCGACGCCAAACCCTTCGTCCTGCTGACGATCGGCGTCAACGGCGTCGGCAAGACCACCACCATCGGCAAGCTCGCCAAGCGCTTCAAGGACGAAGGCCGCCCGCTGATGCTCGCCGCCGGCGACACCTTCCGCGCCGCCGCCGTGGCCCAGCTGCAGGCCTGGGGCGAGCGCAACGGCGTCGCCGTCATCGCCCAGGGCCAGAACGCCGACGCGGCATCGGTCGCCTTCGATGCCCTGCAGGCCGCCAAGGCACGCGGCACCGAAGTCCTGATCGCCGACACCGCGGGGCGCCTGCACACCCAGCAGGGGCTGATGGCCGAGCTGGGCAAGATCAAGCGCGTGCTGCAGAAGATCGATCCCGCCGCGCCGCACGAGGTGCTGATGGTGATCGACGGCACCACCGGCCAGAACGCCTTGTCGCAGCTGCGCCAGTTCCATGCGGCCATCGGCGTGACCGGCCTGGTGGTGACCAAGCTCGACGGCACGGCCAAGGGCGGCGTGGTGTTCGCGCTGGCACGCGAGTTCGGCTTCCCGATCCGCTTCGCCGGGATCGGCGAGCGTCCGGAGGACCTGCGCGTGTTCGACGCCGAGGCCTTCGTCGACGCCCTGCTTCCGGAGGCGCTCGGCGCCTGA
>JAUIJO010000051.1 GCA_030431185.1 Gammaproteobacteria bacterium
GGCCGCCGAAGGACACCGCCACCGCGATCAGCACGGCCATCAGGCCGACGTTGGTCTCGACTTTCTCGTGGGAATGGCTCATCCGTCGGTCCTCAGGCGGTCGCTTCGGCACGGTCCGGCGGCAGCACCGGCGTGGGCTCGAGCGCGGGTGCGCGCTGCCAGGTCCTGACCACGTTCCAGCCCATCAGCAGCATGCCCGCCAGGACCAGCAGGCCGCCCGCGAGGCGCCCGAGGTAGTACGGGTAGGTCGCGTTGAGGGCCTCCACGAAGCTGTAGGTGAGGGTGCCGTCGTCGTTGGTCGCCCGCCACATGAGCCCCTGCATGACCCCGGCGATCCACATCGAGGCGATGTAGAACACCACGCCGATGGTGTGGATCCAGAAGTGCACGTCGATCGCCTTGACCGAATGCATCTCCTTCTGGCCGAGCAGGCGCGGCAGCATCGAATAGATCGAGCCCAGGGTGATCATCGCCACCCAGCCCAGCGCGCCGGCGTGGACGTGGCCGATGGTCCAGTCGGTGTAGTGCGAGAGCGAATTGACCGTCTTGATCGACATCATCGGTCCCTCGAAGGTGGCGATCATGTAGAACGAGATCGCGACGATGAGGAACTTCAGGATCGGGTCGGTGCGCAGCTTGTGCCACGCGCCCGAGAGGGTCATCAGGCCGTTGATCGCGCCGCCCCAGCTCGGCGCCAGCAGCACCAGCGAGAACACCATGCCCACCGACTGCACCCAGTCCGGCAGCGCGGTGTACTGCAGGTGGTGCGGGCCGGCCCACATGTAGATCGCGATCAGCGCCCAGAAGTGCACGATCGACAGCCGGTAGGAATAGACCGGCCGCTGCGCCTGCTTGGGCACGAAGTAGTACATCATCCCGAGGAAGCCGGCGGTCAGGAAGAAGCCCACCGCGTTGTGGCCGTACCACCACTGCGCCATCGCGTCGACCGCGCCGGTGTAGAGCGAGTACGACTTGCCCAGGGTCACCGGGATGGCCATGTTGTTGACGATGTGCAGCAACGCGATGGTCAGGATGAAGGCGCCGTAGAACCAGTTGGCGACATAGATGTGCTTGACCCGGCGCTTGGCGATGGTGCCGAAGAAGACCACCGCGTAGGCCACCCAGACCGCGGTGATCAGCAGGTCGATCGGCCATTCCAGCTCCGCGTACTCCTTGCCCTGGGTCAGGCCCATCGGCAGGGTGATCGCGGCGAGCACGATCACCGCCTGCCAGCCCCACATCACGAAGGCCGCCAGCCGGTCGGAGAACAGGCGCACGTGGCAGGTCCGCTGCACCACGTGGAAGCTGGTGGCCATCAGCGCGCTGCCGCCGAAGGCGAAGATCACCGCGTTGGTGTGCAGGGGCCGCAGGCGGCCATAGCTGAGCCAGGGGAGGTCGAAATTCAGCGCCGGCCAGTACAGCTGGGCGGCGATGAACACCCCCACCCCCATGCCGACGATGCCCCAGATGACGGTCGCGGCCACGAACTGGCGCACCACCTTGTCGTTATAGGTTTCCACCGACGTTTGCATCCGCACGTTCCCCAAGCCAGGCGAGTCCAGGCGACTCCTTCCGGTCGGCCGGGCGTCCCTGGCGGCTCCCTCGCAGGACGACTCCCGGACCGCGCGTCCACCGGACCGTGTCGCCTGTCAGCTTAGATGCCGCCGCCCCTGCCGCGTTTGACATGGATCAAACCGGCCCGGAAAGTCGCTCCCGCGCCGTGGGGCCAGCCTGCCGGACGGGATCTTAGGAATACGTGAAGATGAATCAGGCGTGATGGACGCGCTCAGCCCGGAGACGCGGGTGCCGGCGGCGGCGTGAGCTCCAGCAGGCGCGCGCCGTCGCCGTCTTCCAGCAGCCACAGATGGCCCTGCGGGCCCTGTTCGATCTCGCGCATGCGGTGGCCCATGTCGAAGCGCTCGACTTCGCGGGCGCCGCCCTCGCCGTCGAACGCGACCCGGACCAGCGACTGCGACGACAGCCCGGTGATCAGCGCGTTGCCCTTCCAGTCCGGGAACGCGTCCCCGCTGTAGATCACCAGGCTGGAGGGTGAGATCACCGGCGTCCAGGTGATCACCGGCGCGTTGAACTGGGGCTGGGTGTCGTGGTCGGGGATGGGACGGCCGTCGTAGTGGTCGCCATTTGACACGATGGGATAGCCGTAATTGGCGCCACGCTCGATGCGGTTGAGCTCGTCGCCGCCCTTGGGCCCCATCTCGTGGTTCCACAGCTGCCCCTCCGCGTCGAAGGCGAGGCCCAGGACGTTGCGGTGCCCCAGCGACCAGACCTGCGCAGCCACCTCACCCTGGTCGGGGAAGGGATTGTCGTCGGGCACGCTGCCGTCATCGTCCAGGCGCAGGATCTTGCCCAGGTTGCTGGCCATGTCCTGCGCGGGATCGAATTTCTGCCGTTCGCCCGAGCTGATCCACAGGTGTCCCTCCGGACCGAACGCCAGTCGGTGGCTGTAGTGGCCCTGGCCGGTGACCTTGGGCACCTGCCGCCAGATGACCTCCAGCCCGTCCAGGCGGCCGCCCCCTTCGTTGTCGAGGATCAGGCGCGCGCGCGCCACCGCGGCGCCGCGGGTATCGCCGTCGCCCGGCTCGGCATAACTGATGTACACCAGGCCGTTGTCCTTGAACCGCGGATGGACGATGACGTCGCCCAGCCCTCCTTGGCCGCCGTAGGCGACTTCGGGCACGCCGCTGATCTCGCCCAGGGTGCCGGCGGCGTGGCTGCCGTCGGCGGCGGCCTCGAGCGCGAGCAGTTTCAGGTGTCCCTTCTTCTCGGTGACCAGCAGCCGGCCATCGGGCAGGAACGTCATCGCCCAGGGCTCGTCGAACGTCGCCACGTCATGGCTCGCGAAGGGGCCATCCTGCGCGGGCGCCGGGGCCCGCGCGGTCGTCGCGGCCGTGACGTCGCCATTGCGGGACCCGCAGGCAGCCAGCAGGACGGCGAGGCAGGCGGGGGCGAGCGGGCGAAAGGTCATGTGGAGCTCCGGTGGCATGTGGCGCCGCAGGCGGCAGGTCGTGGGTCGATTCTCGCATCCATGGCCGGGCTTGCAATCGACACCCGGCGTTCGCCGCCCGCATGGCATCCTTCGGCCCCCCCCAGTCGAGAGGATCGCCCCATGCTGCCCAGCGCCGACGTCCACTGCCCGTACTGCGGCGAACCCCTCGAACTGCTGGTCGATGCCGAGGCGGGCACGCAGCGCTACATCGAGGACTGCCAGGTCTGTTGCCGGCCGATCAACGTGACCGTGACCGTCGACGAAAGCGGCGAGATGCACGTCGCCGTCGCCGCAGAAGACGAGGCCTGACCGACCCGCGAGGTTAATGTTGTGTTGCATTCATCGGCGCATCCGGCGCGAAACCGGCGCGCAATCACGCATTGCGCCCGCACGATGTCACGTTGCGGGCCGGCGCTAGCGCGGCTTCCGTCCGAACGGGTTAAACACTTGTGGTGAAGCGCTTCGCGAGGGTCTCTGCATTCATCCACGGGGGGGCAGTGTGTGGGTCGTACGGTCGACATGCGAAACACGAAAACAACAATGACCGTGCGGTTCATTCCATATCCCCCAGGAGGAACACCATGAACACGTCCAACCGCAAGCCGCTGATCATCGCCCTGGCCCTGACGGCCGCCATGTCCAGCTCGCTGGCCTTCGCGCAGGAGCAGGATGCGACGGCCGCCGAGGCCACGCAGCAGGCCGAGACCGCGACCATGAACGACGCCGAGGCACCCCGTAAGAGCTGGGCCGACATCGACGTCAACCAGGATGGCTCGGTGAGCAAGGACGAAGCCGCGTCCGTGCCGGCCCTGAGCCAGGTGTTCGACGAGGCCGACGCCGACGCCGACGGCAGCCTGACCGCCGACGAGTACAAGGCCTACGTGGCCAAGGCCCAGGGCGGCGCGGCCGACCCGGCCCAGTAAACCCCGCAACACGGCCTGGGACGAGCAGGCCGGCAGCATGCAGGCCCTCCATGGCCTGCAGTCGCGTCCATACCCCTGTTCTCCCCTGACAGGACGCGACCGGAAGGGCGGCCCCGTGCCGCCCTTCCTCCTGTCTGTCCGCGGCGCGATCGCCACGGCATACTGGCGGCATGACGCGCATACGCATGGTCGGCTTCGACGCCGACGACACCTTGTGGCGCAGCGAAGACTACTTCCACGCCGCGCAATCCGAATTCGAGCGCATCGTCGCGGGCTACGTGGACCTCGACGACGTCGCTGCACGCCTGTACGCCATCGAGAAGGCCAACATCGCCCTGTTCGGCTACGGGGTGAAAGGCATGGCCTTGTCCATGGTCGAGGCGGCGGTGCAGATCACCGATGCCCGCATCCATGCCCGCGACCTGCATCGCATCGTCGGCCTCGCCAAGGACCTCCTGCAGCATCCGGTCGAACTGCTGCCGGGCGTGCGCGAGGCCGTCGAAGCGGTGGCCCGCGACTTCGACATCGTCCTGATCACCAAGGGCGACCTGTTCCACCAGGAAAAGAAGGTCCGCGACTGCGGCCTGGCGGACCTGTTCCGGCGGATCGAGATCGTCAGCGAGAAGGACACCGCGACCTATGCGCGCCTGTTGGAAGAGTTCGACTGCGAGGCCCGCGAATTCCTGATGGTGGGCAATTCCCTGCGGTCCGACATCGCCCCGGTGCTGGCGCTGGGCGGGTGGGGCATCCACGTGCCCTACCACCTGACCTGGACCCACGAGACCGAGGCGGACGTGGCCGAAGGCGCACCCCGGCTGCAGGTGGTCGAAAGAGCGGGGCAGGTGCCCGACGCCGTGCGCGCCGCGGCCAGGGCGGCCTCCGCGACCGCGCGCGCAAGCTGAACGCGCCCCTTCGCGCGATCGGATGTCAGCGCTGTCTGACGGTTTCGTTAAAAACGGGTTCATGCAGGACATCGCAGGGTGGACCCACGCCCCCCCGCCGATGGTCGCGGGCCGGGGCGCCACCCGAACCACAGGAGCGCGATCCATGAATCCACTGTCCCGATGGCTTGTTCCCTCCGCCCTGGCCGTGAGCCTGGGCATTGCCTCGCTCCTGCCCACGCCCGCCCGCGCCAGCGACGACCTGGTGCGCGTGCTGGTCGACATCGCCGACGTGGTCTACCACAGCGGCCAGCCCTACTACCGGTATGGCAACTACGGGCGCTACGACCGCGTGATCGTGGTCCGCGACCCGCGCGGGTATCGTCGCTACTACCGCGACGTGCCGCGTTACATGTACCGTCCGGGGCCGCCGCAGCGGGTGGTCTACCGCTATCCGAACGTGCGCTACGACCGCAAGTGCAATCCGCATGGGAAGTGCAAGGTGCATTACTACGATCCGCGCCATGACGACCGTCGCCATCGCGCCCGCCACGACCACGACGGGCATCGCTACGACGTGAGCTATCGCGACCGCGACGACCACCGCCGCGGCCGCGGCCGCGGGCGCTGAGCCGGGTGGGCCGTCGCTTGCGGCGGCCCTCACGCGTGCTGCACCGTTGCCGGTGATAGCCTTGCACCGCGGCGGCGTGCCGGCCCCAGGGGCCGGCACGCCGGTCCCGGCCCCTGGTTCGCACTGGAGAGCTCCATGTCCCTGCATCGCCTCGCATTGATCGGCAGCCTCGCCGTCGCCGCCACGTTCGCTTCGCTCCCGGCCAAGGCCGGCGATGTCGATTGCAAGCTGCGCTTCAACCTGGCCGGCTGGTCGGTCTTCTACAAGACCGCCTCCGGGGGCGGCACCATCACCTGCGACAACGGCCAGAGCATGACGGTCAAGATCGAAACCAAGGGCGGCGGCCTGAGCTTCGGCAAGTCGAAGATCGAGAACGGCGTGGGTGAGTTTTCCGGCGTGAACGGCATCAACGACCTGCTGGGCACGTATGTCAGCGCGGAAGCGCATGCCGGCGCCGGCAAGTCGAGCAAGGCGCAGGTCGTCACCAAGGGCGAAGTCTCCCTGGCCCTGGCCGGTACCGGCGACGGCTGGGACATCGGCGTGGCGTTCGGCAAGTTCGTGATCTCGCGCTGAGCCCGCCGATGACGGCGCGCCGGCTCGCCCGACGGTTGCCCCGACTGCTGTCGATCCTGCTGCTCGCCACGGCGATCCCGCCGGCGTGGGCGCAGGACGACTGGAATCCCCGTAGCGGCGACGCCTGGGTCGATGCCTGGCTGGGCGACATGAACCGCTACGGCGCCAGCTACCCCGATGCCTTCATCGACGAGATCGTCCGCTACCACGACACGCCCCGCAGCCTCGTGCGCGAGTTGCTGCTCGATCGTGAGTGGGCGCCGGGCGACGTGTATTACGCCTGTGCCCTGGCCTCCGTGAGCGGACGCCCCTGCCGGCATGTCGCCGACCTGTGGGCGCGCGACCATGCGCAGGGCTGGGGCGCCGTCGCCCACGAGCTGGGCGTCGATCCCGGCTCGCCCGCCTTCCAGCGCCTCAAGAAAGGCTTCGTGCCGAGCTACGACCGCTGGGGACGCCCGATCCTGGTCGACGAGTCGCTGGCGGGCGACTATCCCGATCGCAAGCGCATGCCACCGCCACCCGTCGAGGACGGGGCGACGCCCGTGCCATGACGCGTGGGGGCACCGCGAGGGCTCGCGGTGCCCCGCTGCATATCACTCCGCCAGGGTGCAGACGCCGTTCGCGCGGTTCTTGCCGGTGTAGGACACCGACAGCGTGCCGTCGGTGTTCGTCGACACCGAGATGGTGACGCCGCTTGCGGCGTCGCTTGCCTCGTAATAGGTCTCGCTGAACGATTTGTACGAGGCTTCGTTTCCATTGACGAAGACCGGGCCGCCGTCGTCGGCGTGTACCTCGATGTCCCCGGGGCAGGTGGCGTTGAACAGTGAGATCTTCGCCTTCGGCGCGTCGTCCGCGGGTGCCGGGGCGTCGAGCGGTGCATTCGCCTCCTCCGTCGCTGGCATCGCTTCATCCGGCATCGCGCTGGTGGCGGGCGCCGGCATGGGCTCGGGTTCGGCCGGGGTCGCGGCTTCGGGCGTGGTGTCGGCAGCGGGCGCCTCAGGCTCCGGCGTTTCGGTCGGGCCACTGCAGGCAGTGGCGACCAGGCAAAGCGGCAACAGCAGGTAGGCAGCTCGCATCGGGTGTCTCCGTTGGGAAGGGGGGGCAGGACGCGCGCCCACCCCCACGTGCAGGGGCGAACACGCGCCGAGGGTACAACCACGGAAGTTAAGGCGGCATTCGCGAAGCGCGTGGCACGCGACCACGACGGCCTACTGACGGCGTGGTCGGCGTGGTCCCGCCCGGGAGGCGGTCACGCGCCGCCTGGCCGGGCCTGCATCCCGTGCGGCCCAGGCCTTCCGTGCCAGCATCGCGCCGCGCGTGTGGAGCCGCCGGGGCCGGAACCGCCATCAAGTGCCGGCTGCCTGCCACGGCATCGCTCCCGCGCGTGCTTTCCAGATCAATGGTCGCGGCGGTACTCAAGCACGGCCAGGGAGGCATTGGCGCGCTCGCCCGTGGTGCAGTCCGGCAGCCAGGTCAGGATGCCGCCCTTGTCGTTGAAATAGACCGTGCAGGTCCCGGAGACCGTGGCCTGGTACTTGCCGTTCCGCAACTGGAGGACGGGGATTCCGTACGTATAGCCCGAGCGATGCTCCTTCTCCAGGCCCTGCTCCCTGCGATAGGACGCCATCGCATCATCCGCCTCCCGTGTGTCCGAGCGTGAGCAATGGTCGTTGCTGTCGTCCCGGCGGCCGTCCCGACCGTAATACACGATGCACGAGGCGCCGACGAGGACGTGGCTACGCCCGTGCTGGTCCATGACGACCTCGGGAGGTCCGTAGTGGCCACCGTCATCGTGGCCGAAGCCGCCCGGAGGCGCCTCGCTACCGGGGTACCCCTCCATTCCCTGCTCGCGGCGGTAGGAGGCGACGCCCGTATCCGCCCGCCCCAGCTGGTCGCGGCTGCAGTTCGGGTTGCTTTCCTTTCGCCGGCCCGATGCGTCGTAATAGACAACGCAGTTGTTCGTGGAGAAGGTCGCTTCGATCTCGCCATTGCTCCCGGCGAAAATCTGCGGCGCTTGCTGGGCCAATGCAGGGGATGCCGCGAATGCAGCAAGAAGGCAAACGCGTGCCAGGGTGTTCTTGGACATGGGGAAGTACTCCTCGCTCTTCAATCGGTCGGGGGACATCGTGGGTGGCGCGGCCGTTCGGGCGCGCTTGACCCTCGTCAAGGATCGTCGAGCAGGTTCCGCCTGCCCGGTGCATCCCCGGGAGCCCCGCGCCCGGGGACAGGGGCATCGAAACCAGTCGGAAGGCGGATCATGCCGTCCTCGAAGCGCGGCCGGGGCCCCGATCCGGCGGGCATGCAACACGGGCCCTGGACGGGACGCCGGGGATTCCGCGGGAATGTCGTCATCGTCTGGGCAGGCATCCTCAACCCCCGGGAAGACACGTCAAGCGGCACAGGTGCTGGAGAGACTCTATCCTGCGCCCTTCCATATTGTCATCATCCACCAGGACCCTTCACCGCGGAGAGGCCCCTGCTTCGCGGCGATTCGCCGGAGGTTCGCATGAACGAAGGATTGGAAAAACCCGATTACCCGTTCTATCGCGGGAAGCCCGTCGCGTTGGGTGGGGCGCAATGGCTCGTGCCGCTGGCAGGCGTGGCGTTGGCGACGGGGATACTGATGCGCCCCCCGGCCATCTTCTCGACGGGGTACTTGCAGGTCGCGCCTTCGCTGTTGCTCGTGTTCCTGCCGCTGGCCGGGTTGGCCCTGGTGGCGGGCCGGCACTGGACGGCTCTATTCCACAAGGTCCGCCTCGCGGACGTGGGCTGGATGTTCGCCTTCGCACTGTTGAACTACGTGATCGCGATCCTTCTGGGTTTCGCCGTCATCGCATTCGCGGACACGCAGGTCAACCCCGCGATATCCGGGATGGCAGGAGCGGGCGGCGCCGTCCAGGTGCTCTTCTTCGCCACCTCCATCCCACAATTGATCGGGGAGGAACTGGTCTCGATCATTCCCTTCCTGGCGATACTGAGTGTCCTGACGCGCAACACGTCGGTGTCGAGACGATCCGCGGTGGTCATCGCGTGGCTCGTCACCGCGGTCTGGTTCGCCGCGATCCACCTGCCCACCTACAACTGGAACGTCCTCCAGTGCCTGCTGCTCATAGGCGTGGCGCGACTGGTGCTGACCCTGGCCTATATCAAGACCAGGAACCTCTGGGTGTCCGCCGGGGCCCACATCATCAACGACTGGATGACATTCGGGTTGGCGATCGTGGGGGCGGCCGTGTCCACGGGGTGAGCCTTCGGCAGGTCACGCCTGCTCGTGCGCGAGCCGCGGACCCTGGCGACGCCCGCATGCCGGGTCTGTGCCGGGGCGGGTTAGACCTCCCGCCGCCCAAGGGCGACAATGGGGCCTTCGGGCCACCGCCAGCCCGTCGTGCCCTCCATGAGCCTCCCCAGCCCTTCCCCTGTCGCGCCGTCGATCGATCCGGTCGCCCTGCGCCTGTCCGTCGCCCCGATGATGGACTGGACGGATTCGCATTGCCGGGTGTTCCATCGCCTGCTGGCGCCGCATGCGCGGCTGTACAGCGAGATGGTGCACGCCAATGCGGTGATCCACGGCGATCGCGAGCGCTTGCTGGGGATGGATGCGGTCGAGCATCCGGTGGCCTTGCAACTGGGCGGAAGCGAGCCGGCGTTGTTGGCCCAGGCGGCGCGGATCGGGGCCGACTGGGGGTACGACGAGATCAACCTCAATTGCGGGTGTCCGTCCGACCGGGTGCAGGCGGGGCGGTTCGGCGCCTGCCTGATGCGCGAGCCGGCGCTGGTGGCCGATTCGGTCGCGGCGATGGTGGCGGCCTGTGCCGACCTCGGGCGACCGGTGCCGGTGACGGTGAAGTGCCGCCTGGGCGTCGACGACGACCATGACTACGACCGGTTCCAGGCCTTCGTCGACACCGTCGCCGGGGCCGGCTGCCGGATGTTCATCGTGCATGCGCGCAATGCCTGGCTGCAGGGGCTGAGCCCGAAGGAGAACCGCGAGGTGCCGCCGCTGCGCTACGACTGGGCGTACCGCCTCAAGCGCGAACGCCCGGAGCTGCAGGTCATCGTCAACGGGGGCATCGCCGATGCAGACGAGGCGACCGCGCACCTGGCGCATGCCGATGGCGCCATGCTCGGCCGCGCGGCCTACCACACGCCCTACCTGCTGCACCGGCTCGACGTCGGCTGGTTCGGCGGCGAGCTGAAATCGCGCGCGGACCTCCTGCGGGCGATGCGACCGTATGTCGAGGCACAACTCGCGCGGGGCGTGTTCCTCAAGCACATCACGCGGCACCTGCTCGGCCTGTTCGCCAACGAGCGGGGCGGGCGCGCTTTCCGCCAGATCCTCAGCGAAGGCGCGCACAAGCCGGGTGCCGACTGGTCGCTGGTGGAGGAGGCGATCGCGATCACCGAGTCCTTCGCCCAGCCCGAGGCGCGCATCGCGTGATCACCCGCGACGCCGGCGCGTTCCTCGATGCCGCCCGTCGCTGCGATGCCGACTTCGGACCGCCCACCGCGCGTGCCGCCTTCCTCGTGGCCCCTGAAGGATTCCGGCGCGCCGGGCAGTCGGCCACCGACAATGCCTACATGGCGGCTGCGGAGGCGTTCGAGCCGGAGCGCGCGCTGGCCCAGCACCGTGCATTGCACCATGCGCTGTCGACGTGCGTTCCCACCCTCTGTTTCCCTGGCGATCCGGCAACCCCGGACGGGGTGTTCCCCAACAATGCCTTCGCCAGCACCGCCGGGCGCTTCGTCGTCGGCCGCATGCGCCACCCGGTCCGCCAGCGCGAAACGCAGCGCGCCGACATCCGCGGCTTCTTCACCGGCACCCTGGGGTATGCACTTCACGACCTGTCGGGGCAGCCCCATCCCTGCGAACTGACCGGCTCGCTGGTGATCGACCGGGCGCGCGGGCTGGGCTATTGCGGCCTGTCGGAGCGTTGCGACGAGTCGGGCGCCCGCCTGATGCACGAGGCCTTCGGCCTGCGCGCGACCCTGATGTTCGACCTCGCGCCCGGCGAGTACCACGCGAACGTGGTGCTGGGCGTACTCGCCGGCCGCTGCGTGCTGCTATGCGGGGACGGCTTCGCCGACGCCGCCGTGGCCGACGCGATCGCCGCCGTCTACGCGCCGCACGCCCTGCGCCTGTCCGGGGGCGAACGGTTGGCTTTCGTCGCCAACTGCATCGCCCTGGATGCCGGTGCCGTATGGATGAGCGGGGGTGCCGCGCGTGCGCTCGCGCCGGTCCATCGCCGGGCCCTCGCATCGGCGGGATTCGAGGTGCAATCGGTCGAGCTGGACACCATCGAAGCGGCCGGCGGGTCGCTGCGGTGTTGCGTGGGCGAAATTTTCTGAGCGGACTCAATCACTTGTCTTTCACGCTGGCATGGCCCCCCACTTGCCTTGAACCTGAATGCGTGGCTGAATGGGCCCCGTGCCCCACCGGAAAAGTTCAGACCGGATTCACTGCCTCATTCAGAGAATGCCCCTGCAGCCCAACGCCCGCAGCCCCTTCTTCCCCCGCCACGTCCGCGGGGGCCTGCGAGGCTCGTCCCGGAGTCGCATGACCAAGTTTTCCGCCGCCGCGTTCCCCTCCCGCATCGCCGCGCTCAGCCTGCTTGCCGCCTCCCTGGCGACGATGGGCGGTGCATCGGCCCAGGGTGCGGACGATGGTCGTCCGCACCCGCCCCGCAACCCGCAGCAGCAGGCCCCGCAACCGCGTGCGCATGCGCGCGGCAGCGACCAGCGCGCATTGAGCGAGGCCGTCCGCCGCGTGGAGCGCCGCACCGGTGGACAGGTGTTGAGCGCCGAGCGGGTGCCGTTCGACGGGCGCGACGTCAACCGGATCAAAGTGGTGGACTCCCGCGGCCGCGTGCGTGTCTACATGGACGACCCGACCTCCGCGCGTCCGATGCGTGGCCAGCCCGTGCCCCAGCGCGAGCGGCGTACACGCGGCGACGACGACTGAAGCTCCAAGGTGTACGTATCGGCGGCGCCTGAATGGCGCGGCCTTCCCTCCCCGGAGTTCCCCCGAACGGAGTTCCCATGCGAATTTTGCTTGTAGAAGACGAAGCCCCCCTGCGCGAGACCCTGGCCGCACGCCTGAAGCGTGAAGGCTATGCGGTCGATGCGGCGCAGGATGGCGAAGAAGGCCTGTACATGGGCCGCGAGGTGCCGTTCGACCTCGGTATCATCGACCTGGGCCTGCCCAAGATGTCGGGCATGGAGCTGATCAAGGCCCTGCGCGAGGAGGGCAAGAAGTTCCCGGTGCTGATCCTGACCGCACGCTCGAGCTGGCAGGACAAGGTCGAGGGCCTGAAGCAGGGCGCCGACGACTACCTGGTCAAGCCCTTCCACGTCGAGGAGCTGCTGGCGCGCATCAATGCGCTGGTGCGCCGCGCGGCGGGCTGGAGCAAGCCGACCCTGGAATGCGGGCCGGTCATGCTCGACCTGGCGGCGCAGACCGTCAGCGTCGAGGGCCAGAACGTCGACCTCACCAGCTACGAATACAAGGTGCTCGAGTACCTGATGATGCACGCCGGCGAGCTGGTCTCGAAGGCCGACCTGACCGAGCACATCTACCAGCAGGACTTCGACCGCGACTCGAACGTGCTCGAAGTCTTCATCGGCCGGCTGCGCAAGAAGCTCGACCCGGAAGGCGCGCTCAAGCCGATCGAGACCGTGCGCGGTCGCGGCTACCGCTTCGCGATCCCACGCAGCGGCGACTGACCGGCGTCGCGGTCGATGCCGCGCCGGGACGCTCGCGTCCCCTGCCGCCCCGTCCTTCCGGCGGGGCGGTTTCGTGTCCGGCGCTTGAACCCCGGTCGAAGCGGTCCGTGCGGCCGGCCTGAAGTCGTGCAAGGATTGCCGATGTCATCCACCACCCGCGGCCTCGTCGCGATGCGTCCATGAGCTGGGGCCAGCCCCGTTCCCTGCAGGCACGACAGTTGCTGGCGGCCAGTCTCGGCCTGCTGGCCTTCCTCGCGCTGGCCGGCTATGCGCTGGACCGGGCCTTCATCGAGACCGCGGAAAGCAACCTGCACCAGCGCCTGAAGAGTTACGCACTGGCGTACACCGGGCAGGGCGAGTTCGCGCGCAATGGCGAGTACATCCCGCCCTACGACGCCGTCGATCCGCGTTTCGACCGGCCCGGCAGTGGCCTGTATGCCGAAATTGTCATGGCCGATTCGCAGCATTGGGACTCGGCGTCCGCCGTCGGCCCGGAGCTGCCGCCGGGGACCATGCTGCCGCCCGGGCAGGAGCGCTTCGAGGGTCCGCTGACGATCACGGAGCTGGACGGTACCCGGGGGGAGGCCTACCGCTACGGGTACGGCGTGGTGCACGACACCGGCGAAACCGAGGACGGCCTGCCGTACACGATCTACATCCTCGAGAACACGACCCAGCTCAGTCGCCAGGTCGCGGTGTTCCGCGAGGCGCTTTGGCGCTACCTGGGCGGTGCCGGCCTGATCCTGCTGCTGCTGCAGGGCCTGATCCTGCGCTGGAGCCTGCGCCCGATGCGGCGGGTGATCGACGAGCTCAAGCGCGTGCAGCGCGGGCTGCTGTCGCGCATGAGCGGACGCCACCCGCGCGAACTCGAGCCCCTGACCGAAAGCATCAACGCCTTCATCGAGAGCGAGCGCGAGAACCTCGATCGCCAGCGCAACACCATGGCCGACCTCGCCCACAGCCTGAAGACGCCGCTGGCCGTCCTGCGCGCGCGCAGCGGCGACGACGTGCCGGTCGAGGAGCTGCGCGAGGAGGTCGACGTGCAGGTCCGGCGCATGACCGACCTGGTGTCCTACCAGTTGGGCCGCGCCGCGCGCTCGGGCCATGCGCTGTTCGCCGCGCCGGTCGAGATCGAGCCCTACGCGGACCAGATCGTGCGCAGCCTGGAGAAGATCTACGCGGGCAAGGGCGTGCTGTGCGAGTTCGAGATCGAACCGGGCATCGCCTTCCACGGTGAGCCGGGTGACCTGCAGGAAGTGCTGGGCAACCTGCTCGAGAATGCCTTCAAGTGGGCACGTACGCGCGTGCTGCTCAGCATCAAGCCCGGCGAGGCCGCCGCCGGACGCCGGCCCGGCCTGCTGTTGTCGGTGGAAGACGACGGACCGGGAATCCCCGAGGCACAGGTCGCCAGCCTCTTGCAGCGCGGCGTGCGTGGAGACGAGCGCGTGCAGGGCCATGGCATCGGGCTGGCCACCGTGCAGGATGTCGTGCGCAGTTATCGCGGCTCGCTGGAGGTCGCCCGCTCGCAGGAGCTCGGTGGCGCCTCCTTCGAGGTGCGTTTCCCGCCGGGATTGTAGGGTGGGAATTGTGAATCGTGATTGGTGATCGGATCGCGGATCGGGGATGCCCGCTTCGAAGGATGTGTTGGGCGGAGCAAAAGCCATCGCGTGGAACGGGCGCGGGGTGATGGGTTTTGCCTTCGGCGCTACCCATCCTACGGTTCCCCCGAATCACGAATCACGAATCACGAATCACGAATCCCCATTCCCCATTCCCCATTCCCCATTCCCGCTCTCAAGCAAACGGCGAGGGGCCGTAGAAGCGGGTGAGGTGGGCGGCGACGGCGGGCATCGCGTGGGCCAGGCGCGCGGGGTCGCTGAAGTGGTATTCGCTGGCTACCGCGAAGAACTCTTCCGGGGATTCGGCGGCGTAGGGGTCGATGTCGTCGTCGTTCCCGCGGCTGGCGTCGAGCTTGTCGTTGAAGGCATCGAACGCGCGCTGGAAATCGCGCGCCCATTCGCGCTGCCAGGGGCGGGGCAGGGGCGGGGTGCCGTCCATCTCGCCGTCGAGGGCATCGAGTTTGTGCGCCATCTCATGGACGGCCACGCAGAAGCCGGACCGGGGACT